>REEF01000288.1 GCA_007695205.1 Planctomycetaceae bacterium | reverse complement strand
GGGTCGGGTCGGAGACCCAACCTACGTTGGTTGCGGCCGGAGGCCGCGTTAGGCTCCCTCAGTAGGACGGATCGGCAATCCGTCCAACGCTTTTGTGCCACGTTGGGGGTGGCTCCATCCCGCAAGCGCGCCCCGTGTTCCCGTCGGCTGGCGATTCTGCCATCATGGATGGCGATCGACGGACGGACACACAACAAAACTCAAGTTTTTCCAGTTACGGGAGACGCAAGCGATGGCAGTCAAGTATGGAGTGATCGGGTTGGGATGGTTCGGCGAAAAGCACTGCGAGGCCCTGGCGGGGCTTCCGGGTGTCCAACTGCATTCGCTGTGTACCCGCACGCCCGAGCGGCTGGCAGAGATGGCCGATCGGTTCCAGCCCAGTCGCACGTTTACCGATTATCACCAGATGCTGGAGGATCCCGAGTTGCAGGCGGTCAGTGTCGTGACGATGTGGGACCAGCACACCGAGCCGACTCTGGCCGCACTGGCCGCCGGGAAACACGTCTTCCTGGAAAAGCCGATGGCATCGACCGTCCCGGATTGCCAGCGAATCATCACGGCTGCCGAAGCATCCAACGCCTTCCTGATGGTCGGGCACATCTGCCGATTCAACCCCCGCTACGCGGCCGCTCACGCCGAAATCCAGGCGGGACGCATCGGGAAGATCCTCTCGATGTATGCTCGCCGAAATATCCCCGCGATGGTCAGCGACCAGATCCTGAATAAAATCGGTCCTATCATCGGCGATGGTGTCCATGATACGGACCTGATGCTGTGGTTCAGCGGCGATAAGATCGTGTCAGCCTATGCTCAGACAACACGGATGCGAGACCGGAAATATCCAGATCTGGGATGGACCATGTATCGCTTTGCCAGCGGAGCGACCGGCGTACTGGAAGATGTCTGGTGCCTGCCGGACAAGACCCCGTTCCAGATCGACGAACGGATGGAGATCATCGGCACCGAAGGCTCGATCCACATCCACGAGACGCATCCGAACTTCTCGATCTGCGACGCCCAGGGATGGAGTTGCCCGGACACGACCTACTGGCCGCTGCTGTACGGCAAACGAGTGGGTGCCCTGCGCGATGAACTGGCCTATTTCACCGGCTGTGTGCGCAACGGAAACCCGCCCGATTTGATCCGCCCGCAGGAATCGCTGGAAGCCGTCCGCGCATGCCTGGCCGCCGAACAATCCGCAGCCACCGGCCAAATCGTGACGCTCAGCGACCATGGTGACGACTGAGGGCCCGCGAGTCTCAATACTACTGTTCAACGCCGCTTTGCCCGCCCGTAATTGCATGTATCCATTCGCCACGGCGTGTTTCGGGCGGTACAATGGAGGTGGACGGAGAAATGGTTGCTGATAGACAATCCAAAACAGAAGTGAGGAGGAGTTCCATGTGGCAATCGTAACCATCGATGATGAACTTGGCCGCCTGCTCACCCAGGTCGCCAGTGAGCGTGGGAAGACGTTGGAGCAGTTTGCGGATGAGGCGTTGAGGCGGATGATCTCCGAGAACGGAGGGGTGCATCGTACCGTACGCAACGGGCTACCCGTAATGGTTGTCTGCGACCAGCGTGCAACCATCGATCCTGACAAGATCCGCCGATGGATCGAGGAGGACGGGCTTTGATCGCTCTTCCGGACGTGAATTTGCTGATGGCGTTGACTTGGAGCAACCATCCCCATCACGAAAGGGCACATCGCTGGTTCGCGGAATCCGCCGAAAACGGTTGGGCCACATGTTTATTGACGCAAACGGGCTTCTTGCGTCTTTCGCTCAATCGTCAGATCGTGGGTGTATCCATCGATTCTGGCAGTGCCCTCGCCTTGTTGACGATGCTGCTCAGTCATCCTGGCCATCGGTACCTGGAAACGATGCCTGGGCTGACAGCAGGCCCATTTGTCGAAATCGCGTCCCAAATTACGGGCTATCGACAAGTGACCGATGCCACCTTGCTCCACCTCGCCCGAACACATGGCACGAAACTCGTCACGTTTGACAAGCCTGTTGCAGCGATTTGTCCCTGGGCAGAAAACCTGGAAATACTGGCTTTCTAACGCTTCTTGAACGAACGGCGACGGGTGGCCGACGACTGTTGGATGGCCTGCTGGCGGCGAGCGATTTGGGCCGGGTTCTCGGCTTGGCCCGTCAGCTCGTACAAAAAGCGGCTCGGGATCGTATCTCGCGGTTTGCCCCACTTCATTCGAGTCCTGGGGAAGGACAAGGACAGACAGTCTTGAGCCCGCGTCACGCCAACGTAACACAGGCGACGTTCCTCGTCCACGCCGCTCTCGTTGTCTCCCAAGCTGCGGTGGTGCGGCAAAATCCCCTCTTCCATGCCTACCATGTAGACGTGCGGAAACTCCAGGCCCTTGGCGCTGTGCATGGTCATCAGGACCACCGCGTTGCGACGCAACTGCTTTTCCTTTTCGTCATCAAAGGCACGGTCGCCCAACGCGACCTCGTCCAGGAAACCCAACATCTTCGGTTCGGCTGCCGCCTGCTCGTACGCGCCCAACGCGTTGATGACTTCCTGCACCGATGCCCAACGCGATTGCTGTTCGTCGGGATGGGAATACAGCCGATTCAGTTCCGACTCGTAGCCGATGCGATCGACCAACTGCCTGGCCACATCCACTAGCGTCGATCCGCTGTCCAGTTGCCCGCGATGATGCTGGATCAATCGAGCGAATTTGCTGACCGCCGGTCGGCTGGTGGTCGGCAGGCATGTCGGATGCTGAACGATCTGCCACAGGTTTTGCCCTGATTGGACGGCTGCCTTCATCATCGCTTCGACGGATTTCGAACCGATCCCGCGCGGCGGCGTGTTGACGATCCGCAGCAGCGAGACTTCGTCCTGCGGCACCGCCAGCAGCCGGAGGTACGCCAGGATATCACGCACCTCTTTGCGATCGAAAAACGACATGCCGCCCACCAGCACGTACGGCAATTTGACTCGCCGCAGTTCGGTCTCGAACGCTCGCGTCTGCTCGTTGGTCCGGAACAGCACCGCGAACTGACTGGGCTGGAACTGGCCCCCCTCCACGTGCCGACGGATCTCGTCGACAACGGTCCGAGCCTCGGCGTTTTCATCCGGAAACTGCAGCACGCGGGGACGTTCGCCGCCGTGCCTCGCGGCCTGCAATACCTTGTCGTGCCGCACCTTGTTGAAGCGGATCAAACGATTGGCTACTTCCAGGATGGCTGCCGTCGAGCGGTAATTGTGTTCCAGTCGAACCACCGTCGCCTCGGGCCAATCGTCGCGAAACTTCAGGATATGCTCGACCTCCGCGCCCCGCCAACCGTAGATCGATTGGTCGTCGTCGCCCACCACGCACAGGTTCCGGTGCCCGGATGCCAACGCCTTGACGATGCGATACTGCGTGCCGTTGGTGTCCTGGTACTCGTCGATCAACAGATGATCGAACCGCGCCGCCTCGTCCCGCAACGTCCCGGGATGCTCGCGAAACAATTCTTCGGTGCATAACAGCAAATCGTCAAAATCCACCGCACCCGCATTCTTTAACGCTTGCTGGTACCGCCGGTAGGCCATCGAGGCCAGATGCTCCTTGTCGGTACGAGCCAGTCGCGTCGAATCGGCGGGCAGCACGCTGCGCGATTTCCAGCCGCTGATCAGCCCCAAGACCTCGGCGGGCCGCAACGTTTCGTTCGGCACGCGGATTTCCCGCAACACCTGGCGAGCCAGGCTTTCCTGATCCCCCCGATCATAGATAGCGAACTCAGCCGGATAGCCCAGAACGCGGATGTGGCGTCGCAGGATCTTCACGCAATGCGAATGGAACGTCGAAGTCGCAGGCCGTTCTTTCAGGCGTTTGCCCAGCAGATGCCCGATCCGCTCCTGCATCTCGGCCGCCGCCTTGTTCGTGAACGTCACGGCCAGAATGCGAGTCGGGCGGATGCCGTGGCGGATCAGGTTGGCGATGCGAAACGTGACCACTCGCGTCTTGCCCGTGCCGGCCCCGGCCAGCACCAAAAGGGGGCCCGAAAGGGTATGGACAGCCTGTTTTTGAGGTGGATTCAGTTGCATGATGACCTTCGGCGATACGTCGACACGGCGAAATCCTAACGACCCGACGGCAGCATGGAAAGGGCGCAGGATCGGGTTCAACGACCTGCCGGTCGCGGCCAGGAATCGGCAAACGAATTCCTGTCGGTCTTCGTGGTTTCCCTTGCACTTACCCCCAAAGTGGCATCCTCAACTGCTCGATTGAATGGAACGGGATCGGCGTAGGACCAAACGAATCGAGCCCAGAGCTATTGCGGTGGTCCC
>REEF01000783.1 GCA_007695205.1 Planctomycetaceae bacterium | reverse complement strand
ACCAACCCTATGGAAACGAGCTTGCCCGAAAACGACTCCCGACCCCTTCCGCCGACTCCAACAAGATGTATCTGGCCGGGTGCTTATCATCAGTATTCGTGCTGCTGGCTGTCATCTTCCTCCAACGCTGCGAACTGGCTGGTGACGACTTGGCGGACCATCCGTCGATCCGTCTCGTCTCGCAAACGTTCCAACGCCTGTTCTACCGGCATGGCCCCCAGGTCGCCATCGATGCGATCCCGCAGCGACACCGCACCGGACTCGGCCTCTCGCTGCCCTACCACTGCCATGTAGGGGATCAGTTCCAGTTGGGCATCGCGGATCTTGGCCTGGATCTTCGCACTGCGCATATCGGTGGTGACTCGGAATCCGGCGTCGGTGAACCGAGTGGCCAACTGGGCGGCGTACTGTTCCGTCTTCTCGCTGACCGGCAGCACCCGGATTTGCTCGGGAGCCAGCCACAGCGGGAAAGCGCCGGCGAAGTGTTCGATCAGCATGCCGACGAACCGTTCCATCGACCCGAACGGAGCGCGGTGGATCATCACAGGCCGATGGGCTCGGTTGTCCGCCGCGATGTATTCCAATTCGAAACGTTCGGGCAGATTGTAATCCAACTGGACCGTTCCCAGTTGCCATTGCCGCCCGATGCAATCGCGGACCATGAAATCGGCCTTGGGCCCGTAGAACGCGGCTTCGCCCTCGACCGTTTCAAACTCCAGGCCCGAAGCCTCCAACACGCGCCGCAACGCCTGCTCGGCTCGGTCCCAATTCTCCGGACTGCCCACATACTTGTCGCTGTTCGGGTCGCGCAGCGACAACTGGACTCGGTAATCGGTCAATCCCACGCTCTCCAGGACAAAGCGAGTCAGATCCAGGGTCGCCTGGAACTCCTGCTCGACCTGCTCCGGCGTGCAGAACAGATGCGCATCGTCCTGAGTCAATCCGCGGACTCGCAGCATCCCGTTCAATTCCCCCGTCTGTTCGTGGCGGTACACCGTACCGAATTCTGCCAGCCGCACCGGCAGTTCCCGGTAGCTGCGAGGTTGGGACTTATAGATCTGGACGTGGTGCGGGCAGTTCATCGGCTTCAGCAGGTACCGTTCCTGCTGTTGTTGCCAGGTGCGCAGCGCCGCCGCTCGCCGGTCGGGAGGATCTTCGGCTCGGTAGCCACATTGTTCCAGCGGGACATTCAGCACCTCAGCCGCCCGGATCAGGCTCTGTTCATCGGTCGCCGAAAACGATTCCGCTTGCTCGGATTCCAACTGCTGGATCAGAAAGTCGACGACCTGGCCTGCCGGGTGATGGAACAGCGGTGCGAATTGCGATTCGCGGTAGTACGGGAAATGCCCGCTGATCTCATACAATTCGACTCGGCCGATATGCGGTGAATAGACCGGTTGGTAGCCGCGCGCCAGCAACTCATGCTTGATAAAGTCCTCCAGCAGCGTTCGGACCGTCGCCCCCTTGGGAAGCCACAGGCAAAGCCCTGGTCCGACATCCGGCTCGATTTGGAACAGCCTGAGCTTTTTTCCTAGGACTCGATGATCGCGACGTTTGGCCTCTTCGACCTGTTGGAGATACTGATCCAGATCGGCCTTACTGAACCAGGCGGTGCCATACAGCCGTTGGAGCTGTTTGTTGCGAGCATCGCCCTTCCAGTAGGAACCGGCGACCGACAGCAGCTTGAACGCTTTGATCTTGCCCGCATGGGGCACGTGAGGGCCGCGGCACAAATCGACGAATTCGCCTTGCCGGTAGAAGCTGACCGAACCATGTTCGGCCAACCCTGTCTCGATATGCTCGACCTTCAGATCCTGATTCAAGTCCGCACACAACTGCCGCGCCTGATCGCGGTCCAGGGCAAAGCGTTCGAAGGCTTCACCCTCGCGAACGATCTGCTGCATCTGGGCTTCGATCTTCGGAAAATCGGCTTCGCTGATTTTGTGCTCCAAGTCGAAATCGTAATAGAACCCATGCCCGAGCGTCGGGCCGAAGGCCAGGGAAACGTCGGGAAACAATTGCATCACCGCGCGAGCCATCACATGGGCGCAAGAATGCCGCATGACCCCCAAAGCCGCCGAATCTCGTTCTGTCAGCAGCCGCACGGGGATCGGTCGAACTTCGGTCAGTTTGGCCAGCGGCAACGTCGCATCGGCGACCTGCCCCTGGACTTCGACAGCCACCACAGCGCCGGCCAGGCGCGAGCCGATTCCCTGCGCAACATCCAACGCGGTCACTTCGTCCGGATGCGTTTGAATCGAACCATCGGGCAGTTTTACCTCGATCATCGTAGTTCCTTGATAATTGGACGACGGCACCACCCAAACAGAGGGTTTGTGCCTTGCTCATTCTCGCACGAAACACGTACGAAAACGTGTATCGTACGCTCGACAAAATCTACGTCAACACGGATCTTTCTGGAGATGATTATCCGCTGGAGCAGTGAATGCCTGTGGCTGGGCTCGTACGGGCTTCTTCGGGGCCTCGAAAGGGGTCATGGAACAATGGACGTGGATCTGCTAGGATTTACGCGATGGTTTTACCCCATGGTTGCATAAAGAGTAGGACGGATGAAGGTCACAGAGAAACGCGGTTACGAAATCACGGATTTTTCGACGCTTCCCGGAGTGGACTGTCCTTGTGGAACGGCGCGGCGTGCGTTCGCGGATGTCGCGGATCTGCCGGCGACGGTCCACGTGACCGAGATTTCCGCCGATGCTCGGCTGCACTACCATCGCAAGTTGACAGAGACTTACTATTTCTTGGAATGTGGACCGGACGCGCGGATGCAACTGGA
The DNA here is from genome assembly GCA_007695205.1 of Planctomycetaceae bacterium. Lineage (GTDB taxonomy): Bacteria > Planctomycetota > Planctomycetia > Pirellulales > Pirellulaceae > SKKK01. Next base: position 1,513 of record REEF01000783.1, on the reverse strand, counting down.
TGACGAAATCCTTCCGGTCCATCCTGGGATGTGTATCTTCATTCGCCCGGGAACTCGACATCGGGCCATCGGACGGATGCGCGTTTTGATCGTTGTGTTCCCCAAATTTGACCCGGATGACGAGTGGTTTGATTCGTCGTCCTGATGAGGGAAGCTGAAATGAACTGGAGAATGACTCTAACGATCCTGCTGTTCTTTGCCGGTTTGCCTGTTGTGGCATCCGGCGATTGGGCTCATTGGCGAGGCCCGGAGTATAACGGGATCTCGCGCGAGACCAATCTGGTGGACGATTGGTCGCTGACGGACAACAAGAACGTGTTGTGGGTTTCAGAGACTGGGGGCCGCTCGACACCCATTGTCCTGAACGGTCGTGTTTATCTGAATACCCGGACTCCGGACGACGTTACCGACCCGGTGGAGAAGATCAACGCCCGCGAGCAAGTGGTCTGCTGGGACGCAGAAACGGGAGAAGTTCTCTGGAGGGATGTGTTCAACGTTTTTCAGACCGACGTGCCCGCGTCGCGGGTCGGCTGGGCCAGCATGGTCGGTGACACCGAAACGGGTCTGGTCTACGTGCACACCGTCAGCGGTCTGTTTCGCTGCTATACAGCGGACGGCGAGGTGGTTTGGGAGCGTGCGCTGCACGAAGAGTTCGGGCAGATTTCGGGCTACGGCGGCCGGTTTCACACTCCGCTGATCGACGAAGACCGCATCATCGTCAGCTTTTTGCAACAGAATTGGGGCGAGACGGGCGGACCGCCTCAACATGCCTACTACGCTTTCGACAAGCGGACGGGCCAGGTGCGATGGGTCTCGATGCCCGGCGGCAGGCCTCATGATACGACTTACTCTAGTCCCAGCGTCACGGTGATCGACGGTGTCCGGATGTTGATCGGCGGCAATGGCGACGGGGGGATCTACGCGATCCACGCCCGGACGGGCGAATCGCTGTGGGGCTTTCGCATGTCACGCCGCGGGATAAACGCCACGCCGGTTGTTGATGGCAATCTGGTCTACGCCTCGCATGGCGAAGATAACATTGACTCACTGGCATTCGGCCGCTTGCAGTGCATCGACGCGACGGGCCGAGGCGATGTGACCAAGACCCATTGTGTTTGGCGAATCGATGACCTCAAGGCCGGATACACGGGCTTGCTGGTCAAGGACGGCATCTTGTACGTGATGGCCAACACCGGCACTCTGTACGCCTTCGACAGCAAGTCCGGCGAGCAGCTATGGGTCGAGAACTTGGGAACGGTCGGCAGGGGATCGCCGGTCTGGGCCGACGGGAAGATCTATATCACGGAAGTCAACGGTAACATCCATATTCTGCGTCCCAGCCGCGAGGGCTGCGAAAGGCTGTCTCACGTCCAGTTGCGCGCAGCCGATGGCGTCGGTAACGACGAGATCTTCGGGTCGCCCGCCATTGCGGATGGCCGGATCTACATCGTCACCCGGGACCGCACGATCTGCATCGGCGATCCGGAACGAGTGTCTTCCAAGGACCCGATTC
>REEF01001041.1 GCA_007695205.1 Planctomycetaceae bacterium | reverse complement strand
CAGCGTCCGCTTGGCGGTCTGCGCTTCGCCGCTGATCGTGACCACGCCGCCCAGCAACTCGGGCTGGAACCGGGTGCTCAGTTCCGCATGGTCCGGGATGACCAGGTCCAGCACTTTGCCCTCGTTGTCCGGACCTTCCAAGCAGTAGACCAGCGGGCCGCGTTGCAAAGCAACTTTGCCTCGGTTCGATGCGATGTTGTCGTGCGAGACGACCCGCCGCACGGGCATTGGCAGGTCCAGTTCGATCGTGTCGCCCCGTTTCCAGTTTCGTTGCAGGCGCACATATCCCTTTTCGATCTGCAACGGCACTGCCTCGCCATTGACTTTCAAGTGGACGTCGCCGGACGCTTCATCCAAGAACGAATACAGGTCGCTCGGCACCGCTTGGTTGCGTGCCCAGCCGGGGATCCGGACATGGACGGTGAAGTCGCCAGTCTTCTCCGGCTCCACGGTGATCCTGACGCTGCCCTCCCAGGGATAGCGAGTTTCCTGGGCCAATCGCAGCTTGTTGTCGGCCGTGTCGATCGTCGCGTCGCCGCCCAGGAACAGATTGACGTAGACGTCCTTGCCCTTGGCGGCGTAAGCAAAGCCGGGCACGGACGGGATGAACCGCGCGACGTTGGACGGGCAGCAGGCGCAGCCGAACCAGGGGGCGCGCTGGTGCTGGCCGATCGATTCGAGCACGTTGGGATAGAAGAAGCGATCGCCCTCGAGCGAGATTCCGGACAGCGCGGCGTTGTACATCGTCCGCTCCAGCACGTCCATGTACTTGGCGTCGCCGCGCATCAGGAACATCCGGTGGTTCCAGAGCACGTTGGCGATCGAGGCACAAGTCTCGCAGTAGGCCGTCATGTTCGGCAACTCGTACGGCCCGCCGAAACCTTCGTGCCCGCCCGCGGCGCCGATCCCGCCGGTGATATACAGCTTGGTGGTCACCACGTCGTTCCAGATCGTATCGATGGCCTTGACGTAGTCCATATTGCCTGTCAAAGCGGCGACGTCCGCCATGCCGGTGTACTGGTACGCGGCCCGGACGCTGTGGCCGACCGCTTCGGTCTGTTCGGTCACCGGGATATGATCCTGGCCGTACGTGCCGTACAAACCGCCGCGGCCATCGGGGCCTCGGTTGCCCAGCCGGCCTCGCTGGTCGAGGAAGAACTTGGCCTGGTCCAAGTATTTCTGATCGCCGGTGGCGCGGTACAACTTGCACAGTCCGATCTCGATCTGCTGGTGCCCCGGCGGATCGGTGCGGCCCGCCGGATGGAAGACGCGGCAGATCAAGTCGGCATTCTTGCGGGCGATCTTCAAGAACGCGTCGTCACCGGTCACTTCGTAATGAGCGACAGCGGCTTCGAACATGTGGCCCGCACAGTATTGCTCGTGAATCCAAGGGATGTTGGTCCAGCGCTGGTCCGGCTGCCGTTCGGGCAGGGAATAGAAGGTGAACAGGTAACCGTCCTCCCACTGGGCATCGCCGATCACGCGGATCAACCGGTCCAGGTACTCGCGCAGGTTCTGGTCGGGATGCACCTGCAGCGAGTAGGCCGCTCCTTCCATGATCTTGTAGACGTCCGAGTCGTTGAAGCAGGCGCCTTCGTGTTTGCCTGTTTTCAGACCGGCCGCTTTCTCGAAGTTGCTGATCCGGTCGGTTTTTTCGCACTGCTCGAAAGCGTAGGGGATGGTCACGGTCCGGTTCGTATCCAGCCGCGGCGTCCAGAAACCGTCCGCCACGCGCACGTGGCTGAACGGAACCGGAGTCACGTGGTAATCGCGCGCCGCCCTGCCCTGTTCCGCGGCCGTCAGGCAGCGGACGGCGAGCAACGCGAGGATGACGCTGAAGAATACGCGGAGTCTGGATGCGTTCATGATTTCGTTCCTTTTTCTGTTGGTGTGCAAATCGAAGGGATCGGGAGTGGCGTTTTGAGGCCCCTCCCCTGCCCTGCCCTACTCGGCCGGTACTCGCAGCAGGTTGACCGAGTAAGGTGGCAGCGTCACGGTGAATTTCCGGCTACAGCTTTCCAGAGGTTTTTCGGCCGGGACGATCCGCAACGGCTGATCCAGCGTGTTCTGGTCGCTGGGCGAAGTAGATTTTATCAGCAAATGGCGGCCCGTGGCAGCGACTCGTTCCGCGCCGGCCAATTCGATCTCGGCCACCATCGGCTGAGCATGGTAGTTGGTCGTCTTGATCACCACCTCGTTGCTTGCCCGGTCGTAGCCCGCCTGGGAGAACAACGAATTCAGGCGTTCGACGCCCGACTCGGAAACGGGCGCAAAACCAGGTGATAGTGATTTGGCAAAAGAGACCTGACCCAAAACAGAGATGCCTGACCCCTTTGAGTTCCTTTGGCATGTCAGGAATTGTAATAGAGTCAGAATCCCGAATCACGAATCCCGCATGGCTGCCGGGAACCGGGCCATGCCGGGAACTTGACGAGCACGGTTCCCGTGTGTTACAGTCCAATTTGCCGCTCCCTTGGGGTGCTTGGCGCGCCGCAAGCCCGTGAACGGCTACCGCGCAGAACTCGCGGACCCTTCCCTCCTGACGTGCACGAGCCAAGCATCATGCGTCCTTCATCGAATCTCGTGGCGATCATCATCGCCGCCTGCGTTTTGGATCAGGCCGTACCGGTGCCGGCAGCGGATCGGCTCAACGTCCTGTTTGTGGCTGTCGACGACCTGCGGAACGATCTGGGGTGTTACGGTCATCCGCTGGCCAAGACGCCTCATCTGGACCGGCTTGCCCAGCGCGGCGTGCGGTTCGACCGCGCGTATTGCCAGCAGGCGTTGTGCAATCCCTCGCGCGCTTCGGTGCTGACCGGTCTGCGTCCCGACACGTTGCGCGTCTGGAACTTGCCGACCCATTTTCGTGATGTCCATCCCGATCTGGTCACCCTGCCGCAGCATTTCATCCAGCACGGCTATCACGCGGCCAGCATCGGCAAGATCTTTCACAATTGGGGGCATGCCCTCCAGGGCGATCCAGCCTCGTGGAGCGTGCCGCAGCGGATGCATTTTGCCAGCCACTACGCCGACACGCCGCTTCTGGACGGCCAGCGCGACTGGCCGCCCCCGTTGGGACCGCGCCAACGGCTCGAATGCCTCGATGTGCCCGACGACGCCTATTTCGATGGCCAGGTGGCATCGGCCGCGGTCCGGACGCTCGGCGAACTGGCCGAGTCGCCCGCACCGTTCTTTCTAGCCGTTGGGTTCTGGAAACCGCATCTGCCTTTCAACGCCCCGAAACGCTGGTGGGACTTGTACGATCCCAGTTCCATTGCGTTGGCCGAGCATCGCGAGTGGCCGGAAGCCACGACGCGGGAAGCGTGGCACGACGGCCGGGAATTGCCGGAGCGCGAACCGGGCACGCCGGTGCCCGACGACCAGGCACGACAGCTCCGCCATGGCTACCTGGCCGCAATCAGCTACCTGGACGCGCAGATCGGCCGAGTGCTCGAGGCGCTCGAACAGCTCCGATTGACCGACCAGACGGTGGTGGTGGTGTGGTCCGACCACGGCTTCCATCTGGGAGAACGCGGCCTGTGGTGCAAGACATCCAATTTCGAGTTGGATGCCAGGGTGCCGCTGATCTTTGCCGGCCCCGGGATGGTTCAAGGCGGCACCGCGCAAGGCCTGGTCGAGCTGATCGACATCTACCCGACGCTGGTCGAACTGGCCGGATTGCCCTCGCCCGACAGCCCCCTCCGGCTGGAGGGACGAAGTCTGGTTCCGATCCTGCGAGACCCCTCGCAGCCCGGCAAACCGGCCGCTATCACCCAGCATCCGCGCCCGCCGTACTACGGCAAGGGGCAGCCCGAGTTGATGGGCATCAGCGCGCGGACGGAAAACTGGCGAGTGACTCAGTGGCGCGACTGGGTTACCGGCAGCGTGGTGGCCAGCGAATTGTACGACCATCGAACCGACCCGGACGAGCTGGTCAATCTGGCCGACAACCCGGCGTATGCCGAAATTCTGGCTCAACAGCAGCGCCTGCTGCCACCGCACCGCCCCGACGCCGATGGAAAGAGATCTGACAACTAGCCCGGATCATTTATCAGACGTCCTGCCGCCTGCGGCACCCTGAATGATGAAAACCGGCGCTGGAGTCGTTAGGGGCAATCAAAGGGGTCAGGCCTCTTTGATTTGTTGTTCGGGCACAGGTCGGACTCTCTGACGGCCACGCGGACGCATGGTTGATTCCAAACCGAGTCGGTGGACGATCGATTCCACCCATCCCTCGTCCCCGAATGGTCGGCCACGCGGAACACATTGCCGGACAGCGACCAACTGAGCGTCGGTGAGCGGTGCGTTGACGCG
>REEF01001039.1 GCA_007695205.1 Planctomycetaceae bacterium | reverse complement strand
CTGCATCAGTGTCGAGGGGCACATGAGCACCAACGACACGGTACTGTTGTTAGCCAGCGGGGCCGCAGGTGGTCCGCCGCTGAGCGACTCGTCATTGCAATCGTTCCAGGCATCGCTGCGGGACGTCTGCATCGAATTAGCCAAGATGATCCCCGATGATGGCGAAGGCGCCTCGCATCGGATCGCGATCGAAGTCCGCGGCGCAGCGACTCGTGACGACGCGCATCGCATCGCTCGGACGGTCGCCGACAGCGCGCTGGTCAAAACGGCGATCGCCGGCGGCGACCCCAACTGGGGCCGCATCGTATCGGCGGCGGGCTATGCGGGGGTGGCGTTCGATCCGGATCGGTTGAGCCTGTCGATCAATGGCACGCGACTCTACCAGTTCGGCCAGCCCGTGGAATTCGATGTGTCGGCGACCAGCCGATCGATCCGCGAGAATCGCGAGACGCATCTGTTGTTGGATCTGCAGCAGGGTCCCGCTTCGATCACGTTCTGGACCAGCGACCTGACGGTCGATTACGTCCGGTTCAATGCGGACTATCACACGTAGGTTTTCTGTACTAAGCACCGTGCGAGAAATAACTGCCGCACTTTCGGCCACCACCATGCCGTCTCCCCGGAGGGGCGAGGGGGCATCGGACAGTTATTTCTCGAACGGTGCTAAGGCTCTGTAACAAAAGGCGTCTGACCCTTTGGAGGACAGGCTGAAAACTCGAAAAATATCGTTCAGCACATCGCTTAGAATCAGTTCTTCAGTTATCCGATTGCTCGAAAAACGCAGGATGTTATCCGAGAGCCGTGTGGACGGCTCGTTGCCATGGAGTCTTATCATGCCAAGTGACGTCAAAACGGGCCTGGGAACCACGGTGGGGTGGTGCGTCGCAGTGATCGTCGCCGGTGCGGGGTGGCATGACGCGGCGGAACATCCGGCTCCAGCGGTCGTACTGAATCCCTACGCTGGCGTCGACTGAGAGCAGGTCGAGCATCATCGGGCGGCGTTGCATACGCATATGCACTCGCTGGCCAACGTCCGCAAATCTAATCGGACCAACGATCTGCGGGAACGGGATCCCAAAGAGCAGCCGTTTCCCAAGATCGAGGCGATCCGCGTCGATGACCAGGTTGTTACCGTCTCCCACGTTATGAACCGTTTCACTCCGCACCACCTCGCCGAATTGCCCCGGCCGGCACACAAGCGACCGAAGCCGGGGCGAAGTTGCAGGTGCATCCGCCCGTGAGATTCGGCATGTTCAGCACGCCGTTGGCCGGGAACAGATTGTTGTTCACCTGACAGCCCGGTCGGATTCCCAGGAACGGCGTGATCTCACAACTATCCAGGTCGATCCAGGCGGAGTTGCTGCGGTAGCGGGTGGTCACCAGGTTGGTGCTGGCACGCACGTTCGTACAGCCTCGACGCGGCCAATGCAGCGGCTCGCCAATCGTCTTGCCCGTGGGAATCTCGATGACCAACATGGGCGAGATGTCACGGAACCCCTCTTCCTGAATGGCGATCAGCCTTTGCCCAGCAACGAAGCCTGGTTGGCGCTCCTGGGCGCGTCCCCAACGGGTAACCACGAGCCGTCGATCTGGTGTATCGGTCAGACGTGTGACCAATTCGCCATCGCTGCCGCGGAAGAAGCCCACGGGAGTGACCACGATGTCCAGCGTCGGGCTGTACCGCAATCTGGCTCCGCCCTCGCGTTGCCACAGACGTTCCCCCGTGGCGATGTCCAACGCGAACAAGCGACCATCGCGAGTCTCGTCTTCACCACGTCGGGGGTCAGCGATTTCTCCGCAGAATACGCGGTCGCCGCCCACAGCAAGGCTCAGTGCGGTACGCGCCGCCTCGACCTGCCACAACAGTTCGCGGGTATGCCGATTCAGGCAGACGATATGGGCACCGCTGCTGCCGACGAGATAGTCCTCGTGAACACGCAGATTGGCCCAACGCGTCTGCAAGCTTTCGGGCAGTTCGATGTTCCCGGACGGCTGGCCCGTCGCTGGATCGAGTACCAGGATCTGCCTGCCGTCGCTCAGATAGATCGCGTCCTGGACGGCTACCAGTTCCGTGGCCGGCGACAGGCTGCGGGGCCGAGACGGCCAGCGGTGAGCCAGACGACGCTCTTCTTCCGTGACGGGAACCAAGCCGATTTCCAGTGGAGTTTCCCACAACCGCCGGCCCGTATAAACGTCCGTCGCCCGCAAGAGTCCCGTCTCCAAGACCAGCAACCGACCGCCGCTGACACGCACTTCGAGGTGCCCCGGCTGCCGGTGCCAGCGTAAGGAGTCGTACCACAACACGGCGCTGGGATCGCGGAGTTCGTCTTCCGAGGCTCCCGTGTTGGCGGCATTGGCCTCGGCGTGGGACCAATCCGCAGATCCAGCTAACGCGCCCGAGCGAACCAACAACACGAAGTCGCCAGCCTGTTGAACGTCGGCCCCGGGAAACGACTCGTCTTGCACGATCTCTTCGATGCGAGTCAGATCAGCCAATGAACCCCAAGCAACAGCCACTCCGCCGTAGGGGCGCAGGGTGTGGTACACGGCTTCCGCCAAGGTACGTTCTCCAGCCTGTTCCAATACATCTGGCGTTTCCGACACGACGAGATTGGCCAGGTACGGCGAAAACGGATAAGACACGGGATCACCTACCAGCACGCTTGCCCGCGTGCCGTACACACCCAGGTCGTCCAGACGTTGGCGTAGCACAGCAACTTTCTCAGCATCCGCGTCCACCGAGATCACGTGCAGATCGGACTGCTGGACCAGTTCTTCGACCAAACGGCCACTGTCGATTCCCAGCACCAGTGCGTAACCGTCGCGGACGTTAGTGGCTTCGAGGACGGCCGTCGCTCTGGCGGTCCACTCGTCGGCGGCCGACGGTTCGGAAACAGGAGCAACGTGAACGAGCGGCTCGTCAGACCTTGGTGCGCCAAACGCCAAGATGCTGCCCTCTGTTGTGACGATAAACAACTTCCCGGCGGCAGCCAGCATCCGTTGCGGTGTGCCTTCGAACTCGGCACGCCAAACGACTTGCGGCTCCGCGCCCTCTGTCTCGATGGCTTCCACAACTCCCGGCCCGCCTGCGTACAGCCTGCTTCCGGCCATGATATGCACTTCGAGCTTCGACGGGAGTCTCCACAATCGCTGGAATTGACCGCCAACGTTGTCGGGATAAGTATCTTCGGCGCGGTGCGCTGGAATGTTTTCCGGGGTGCGTTGCTGAAGCACCACTTCGGTCAGACTTCGGGCGACGATGCCGTTGTTGCTGTCGAAGATGGCTGTGGAAGTCAGCACAGGTTGGCGGAACGAGTCGAGTGCCTTTTGGTTGCCTGGATCGACATCCAGCCGAGTCCAGCCACCGGGGTACAGCAACGGTTTATAATCCGACCCGTCCGGTGCGGTATCGGCAAACCGTTCTTCGCTGGGCCGGGTGATATCGTAGAGATCTCCGGCATGGCTCAGGTAGTTGTCCACGCCGGCCACGAACCAAGTACCCTTGGGCAACCCGACTCGCCCGCCCCAGCCCATCGTGTACGTGTGGAGTTCCCCGGTTTTCAGGTCCAACGAGGCGGGCAGTTGCGTGCCGCAGGGGACGATCAGGTTGTCGCCCACGATCGCCAGATAGCCTTGGGGCGTCAAGCCGGAGACGAATCCGATTCCGTGATCCCAGTTGCTGTCCGGGATAAAATCGACCTCGGTGTTCGACCAGACGGCTGTTCCTGACTCGGCATCCACCGCATGCACGAACACGCCTTCGGTGGGCCACAGTCCGGCAGCGAAATAGACGATGCCATCGGCCAGCACGGGACCGCCGCGGGCTGGGAACAACGAGACCAACCGCTCGTGTCCAATGACTTTGCGATCCATCTTACCCTCGGGTAGCCCTCGGAACTTCCACAGCAGCGAGCCATCGTTGGCGTCCAGGCAGTAGAGATACCCGTCGTCCGAAACGAAGTAGATCTTGCCGTCGGATGCCACGGGCGCGAAACGGACCGGTCCCTCGGCGAAAAATCGCCACCGTTCGGCACCTGTTTCTGTGTCTAGTGCGGTGACGCTGTCGGTGACCATCGACGGCACGTACATGGTGTTGCCGAGCACCACGGGTTCGTAAGAAGCGTCGTAGGCCAGACGCAGTTCTTCGGGAAACGCCGGGCGGGGCGTCGGCAGCGTGCGTGTCCAGCGGAGTTGGAGTTCGCCGGGCAGTTCGTGTGGGGATGCTGCCGTGCGTCCCGGATCGTAGCGGAACTGGGGCCAGTCGTTCGCCAGTAGCGGGGCGGTCAGGAAGGCGGTGGCTAGACAGACGAGGAACAGTCGTT
>REEF01001037.1 GCA_007695205.1 Planctomycetaceae bacterium | reverse complement strand
GACGTTTCATGCCGCGTCCGCTCAGCATCGTCTCACTCAGTTCAACTCCACTTCGGGCTGTCCGCTCGCGAAACGGTGACCGCTCCCCGCTCGTTGCACGGTTATCCAACTTCCTTTCGCCAGTCTGGCTCCGGCGCGTGCGCGGAATGGCTCCAAGTGGATTTGAACCTCAGTAACTGTGAGTGGATTATCCCGATAGCGAAGGGCGACTGCAATGCTGGTTAACCAAAAGTTTAGAGATTTCTCGGGGGGTGTCATCCCCTGCGAATGACGGGAACCTGCTGGGGTGCGAAACGGGGACGCAGTTGGTATTGACGGGGCGGGAGACCTATGGTGGGTTTACCAGCACGCCAATAGGAGCCAGAGTGACACCTGGAGGTTCGGTGTACCACATCTTGAACCGCTCGGTGGCTGGTCTGCCCTTGTTTCGCAAGGCGGCGGACTACCGGGCGCTTCGAGCGGACTCGGACGTGCATCGCTAGAAGCCGGCCTCACGGGAGCGAAGACTGGCAAAACCGGCAGGTCGAAGATCTGGGATGCTGGCACACGGTGCGCCGCGAAGAGCGGCCGTCGAAGCAGACGACGAATCAGAAAAAACTAGCTGCATCGCCGTTTCCCCCCCACGCTTATCCCTCCCCGATCACTGCGGCCAGTTGCTTGCGGTAGTGCTCCGCGCGGCGGGCGTTCCCATTTAGGGTTTCGTAGTCGATCAGCCGTTTGAGGCAGATCTCGCTGTCGGGCATCAGCGTCAACACATCGCGAGCAGTTTGGGCCGCATCCTCGTACCGATGCATCATCCAAAGTACGAGTGCTTTCTTCTCCAACGCGGCGCCATCCCGTGCGTCTTGAACCAGCAGGTGGTCGAGGAGAGTGAGGGACCGTTCCAATTTCGTGCAGGCTCCCAGAACGACGGCAGCTTTGAACAGCATTGACCGCGGGACGGGGTCGGTTCTGATCGCGGCTTCCACGTACGCCTCGGCTTCCTCGTAGCGGTGAAGTCGCAGCAGTAGGTCTGCAAGTTGGGTTTCGGCGGACCGTCGCGTCTCCCCCGGGGTCTTTTCCAAAGCAAGTAGGCGTTTGTAGGCGTTGATCGCGTCGTCGGTGTAACCCAGTTCGTCACTCAGGCGGGCGTAAAGTTCCAAGGCCGGTACGAGCCCGGTACTGTGCAGTGTCGCCGTGGAAGCCGCCTCGCGCGCTTCTTCTTTTCTGCCTTCCGCAAGCAGCGATGCGGCGCGATCGAGGTATCCCACGCCCGGCGGTAGCGGCTGCAATGTCGGGACCTTTTCGGGATGGCGCACGGGCAAGAGTGCTTGAAACCGAGAGCGTAGCACGCTGGCCGTCGGGAGCCGCCGGTGGGGATCGTCGATTAGCAATTCCATGATGAGCGTGTCGAGTTCCGCGGGGATCTCCGGATTGAACTGTCGGGGACGCGTAATCGGGGCAGACGTGAGCAACTCGTGAATACTGGCCCGCGGCAATCGTCCAGTCGTGACGTGGTAGAGCACCGCACCCACGGAAAATAGGTCGCTGACCGCGCCCCGCTGGTTGGCTTGTTGGATCTCTGGAGCCTGATAAGCCCAGGCCCCAGCATGTCGAAATGTGCGGATAAGGTTGTCGGTGAGTCGACGGCTGGTCCCGAAATCAGTGATCTTCAACCGCCCGGATGCTTCGTCCAGCAGCAGGTTATCCGGCTTAATGTCCCCGTGTGCAATCTCGTGCTCGTGAAGAAACGCCAGCGATTCCGCGATACCCGTAAACCAACGGATAATGTCCTCGAACGTAACCTTCGACCAAGCAACTTCGTCCGCCATGAGCCGTGAAAGAGGGGCGCCGTTCACAAATTCCATCTCCACAACCCACATGGTTCCGATTCGGCCCTGCCAGTTGACCGCGACCACACCGGGGTGCTTCGGCAAATCGAGCATGTACTTGCCGTCGGCCATCAACACTTCTTCACCCCGGTGCGGGTCGACTGGGACCTTCAGCGCTACCGGACTATCCGATGGCGGGTTGAGCTTACGCGCCCGCCATACTTGCCCGAACTGGCCGGTGCCGACAATTGCCTCAAGCTCATAGTTGGATCCAAGTCGCTTGCCGGGGTGAAGGAACATAGTCGTCATGCGAGCCTCCGAAATCGCACAAAGTGGAGCGCATCCGCCTGCCGGCCGATGACAGCTTGAATCAGCATCACGCTCGACACGTCGGGTCGCCGCACGACAGGCCCACCAGATACTGGCAACGCGCGGTTGGCGTCGAACCACCGCGTGTCTACCGGATCCCCATCCATGGCCCAAATACAAAGCACCAAGAGTTCCGGTGTGACTTCACACCCGTGGGCAGCGACGTACAAGTTGGTCAGTTTTTCCAACACGGTTTCCATCGAATATCGCTCAAACTCGACCAACACGACTGGGCGGCGGGTGGATCGGTCGAACCACGCCGAATCGACACGAACGAGTTTGCGCTGCCATTGGGCCGCGCGGGGTACGGGGAACTCTGCCAGTCCAACGAATCCCGCCGCCCGGCCAAGGCCCGCAAACAGATTGATCCCCAGCGTATGCAGCAGCGCGTCCTCGTCCTTGACGCCCCAGTCTGCCGACAACATCGGCACGTCATGGCGGATTACGTCCTGAACACTGGCCGGGTCGGCCAGCATCCGATCGAACTTGGAAAGCGAATCGTTCACTGGGGATTCCACTCCTTCAGCACGTCAGGCGATTCGCCTCCGTGCTGCAGTGCCTTTGGCCCGACGCGGATCAAGAGCGGAGCGGGAATCGATCGCCCGCTAACCAACGCCTCGCCGGTGGACAGCGCTGGCAATTCTTCAATGTCCTGCCGGCTCAGCATGTCCGACGCCTTGACGATGAAGTTATGGTCATCCGGGTTCTTGAGCCGCATGACGATCAGAGTGTTGCACTGACTCGTCACGTCGGCGTCCAGCTTGCTCGGTCGCTGACTGACAATCGCGAATCCGACGCCAAATTTGCGGCCCTCGGAGGCAATTCCCTTGATGATATTCTTGGACAACGAACTGGCGTTCGCCGGCGCGAAATTGTGCCCCTCTTCGTAGACCATGAACACCGGGCGGATCGGGTCGGACTTCTCGAACGATGCGTTCAGGATCTCCGTGGACAATAAGGCCACGATGATCTGCCGCGCGGAGTCACTGATCCCCTGCAGGTCGACAATCACCAACCGCCCACCAGTATCACTGGGGCGGCCCACCATGCCCTTGACGTCCAATGGGCTGTCCATGCCAGTGCAATAAAACGATCTCGACTCATTGATCAGTCGGCGCAGCCGAATGGCCACGACCGCGGCCGAACGGGCGTTGAGGGCGCTGGACTCGGCGTCCGACAATTCCTCCCAACCTTGAAGTTCGCTCAACTTGTCAGTGAGAAACGAAAGCAAGCTGTCCGCTGCCCGCGGCGGCTTGGTCGTCTTGATCCAAAAACGGAGTGCGGCATCCAAAACTCGCTGTTGCGGTTCGGAAAGGCCGGGGAGCACCGCGCTGAACTCGTCCATGTCGAACTGATCAAGCGCCAATGCCAACGTCTTGTTCTTGCCGGCATACTTGGTGCGAAACTCCTCCATATCCGGCGTGTAAACGACGATGCCCCGGCCCTCCTTCTGGCACAGACTCTCGATGTTCTGCCGGACTTTGGGCAATTGAACCCGATCTCGGTCGTCCTCGGTTGTCCCTTCGGCACCGCTGAACTGAACAGCGCCGCCTTTGTACGCGCGGCCATATTCGCCATGCGGGTCGAACACCACCACGGTCGCATTGTGCAACGCCACCATCCGCTCGATGACGCGCCCGACGGTGAAGGACTTGCCTGCGCCGGTCATCGCAAGGACGGCCACGTGCTCCGTAGCGAGCTTGTTGACGTCCAAAAATACCGGCACCGTGTTCGATCCCCGTTCGTAGCCGACAAGATTGCCCAAGTGGATGCTGTAGTTCGGATCAAACCGGTAGAACTCGCGGAGGAATTCGAAGTCGACTCCCAGAACTTCCGACCCCGGATCAAGCGGACGCCGGGGAATCCGAGGCTGACCGCTGGCTGGGTCCATGTAGCCGACCAGTTCGAGCGTGGCCCGGATCGTCTCCCCGGTGACGCGCGTACCTGGCAGCAGAGTCAATTCCGCCAACCCTTCGCTGACCGCCTCGCTGAACAAGACGTTCGACCGCGACACAGAGACGATCCGGCCCAACACCGGGAGCGGTTCTTGCGACCGATTCTCTTGATGCACGATGCGAACGAACTCGCCCCTTCGAGCCGAGAAGCTGTCCTTCAAGGCCACTTGGAGTTTCATCGGGTCGCC
>REEF01001036.1 GCA_007695205.1 Planctomycetaceae bacterium | reverse complement strand
CAGCCACCGTTGACTTTTTCGGTTTCGCATTGGTATGTCACGGACGAATTGCCAATCTGACCTACTTTTTATGCAACCATGAGGTTAAAGTCTGGGAATCCCGCCAGGAAAAACTTGAAAAAACCGGCGTCATCACCCTCGACGTACTTGACCCCCAACGTTACATCTTATGCTTCGGGTTTCGAATCATCCGGTGCTGACACCATTGCTTGTAATCGAGTGACTGCTGATGAGTACGCTGATTGTCGCTGTGATCGCCTTCGTCGGTTATCTGGTCGCCTACCACACCTACGGCCGTTGGTTGGCCCGGAAGGTTTTTCGGCTGGACCCGGAAGCGGTGGTACCCAGTGTCGAATGTCGGGACGACATCGATTACTGTCCGACCAACCGGCAGGTCGTCTTCGGACATCACTACACCAGCATCGCGGGCACCGGGCCGATCGTGGGGCCGGCAATTGCCGTTTTTTGGGGATGGCTGCCGGCGCTGCTGTGGGTGCTGTTCGGTTGCATTTTCATCGGCGCCGTGCACGACTTCGGGGCCCTGACGGTCTCGCTGCGCAATCGCGGGCAGACGGTTGGGGACATCGCCGGTCGGCTGATCGCGCCGCGAGTCCGCTACCTGTTCCTGTTGATCCTTTTCTTTTCGCTCATGCTGGTGCTGGCCGTGTTCGGTCTGGTCATCGCCACGATTTTCGACATGTATCCCGAATCGGTCTTTTCGGTATGGTTCGCGATGCCGGTCGCGATCGCGATGGGATTCTGGGTACATAAGTTCAACGGCAAACTGCTGGTTCCTTCGCTGTTTGCTTTGGGTTTGATGTATTCGGCCGTGTACATGGGCGTGTACGTTTTTCCGTTCCCCAATGAC
The DNA here is from genome assembly GCA_007695205.1 of Planctomycetaceae bacterium. GTDB lineage: Bacteria > Planctomycetota > Planctomycetia > Pirellulales > Pirellulaceae > SKKK01. The sequence continues at coordinate 3,459 of REEF01001036.1, read as the reverse complement.
TGGCTGCCCGGTGGGAATCCGGTGGTGGTCTGGACGATCGTTCTGTTGATCTACTGCTACGTGGCATCGGTGCTGCCTGTCTGGGTATTGCTTCAGCCCCGCGACTATGTGAACAGCCATCAGTTGATCGTCGCTCTGGGATTGCTGGTGCTGGGGATTGTCGTGGTCGGACTAACCAACCAGGCGGACATCAATAGTGCGCCGGCCTTTGTACCCGCCCACGAACGGCCGGCGGGGGCGCCGCCGATCTTGCCGATCCTGTTCATCACGATCGCCTGTGGGGCTGTCAGCGGTTTTCACTGCCTTGTCAGCAGCGGGACCAGCAGCAAGCAATTGGCCAACGAGAAGGACGCTCAGTTCGTCGGTTACGGCGCGATGCTGATGGAGGGCGTGCTGGCGGTTCTGGTGATCCTGGCCTGCTCGGCGGGCGTGGGGATGGGTAAATACGTCAAGCAGCCAGTCCCCGATCGGCCCCAGGTCCAGCATTACGTGCCCGAGTTGGTGATGGTCGACGGTCAGGCCCAGCAGTTGAAGGGCCGAGCGGCTTGGCGAGCTCGTTACGATCCCCAGGTTCCTTGGCAGCAGTTCGGCTTGCGGCCCCAATTGGCCGCGTTTGTCGACGGGGCTGGTAATCTGTTGGCCAGCTTGGGCGTGCCGCTGGAATTCGGCATCGGCATCATCGCTGTGCTGGTCGCCAGTTTCGCTGCCACCACGCTGGATACAGCGACTCGGCTGAACCGCTACGTCATCCAGGAACTGGGCCAGGCGACGCGGCTGGGCCCCCTGACCAATAAGTTTGTGGCGACGGGTGTCGCCGTCGGGCTAGGGTTGATCATCGCCATGCTTCCGGCGCCCGGACAGCGGATGGGCACCGGAGGTCTGATTCTTTGGCCGTTGTTCGGCGCGACGAACCAGTTGCTGGCCGGACTGGCGTTTTTGGTCACGTTTTTCTACCTGTGGCGTCGTGGTCGCGCGGTCTGGTTCCTGGTGGCACCGATGACCCTGATGCTGGTCGTGCCGGTCTGGGCGCTGATGGTCCAGATATTTCATCCGGAGATCGGCTGGCTGCCAAATGGCCAGTACATGCTGTGTCTTATCGGGCTGGCTACCATCGCGCTGCAGTTATGGATGGTCACCGAGGCCCTGCTGATGATCCCGCGGGCTCGTCGTGTTTTGGAAGAGGCGTTACCGCCGCTGAAACCACGACCCGATCTGGCTGCGGCCGGCGGGCGGTCGTGTTGATGGACCCGAGTTCTCCCGATCAGGAAAGACGAAGTACGGTTCGGATGCCCCCGATCTATCTTTTGCATGAAGGCGACGCGGAGCCGCGTTCGCTGAAGATGATCCAAGAGAAACTGGCCGGATTCTCCTGCCACGAACTGGCCATCGATGGTCAGCTCGATCGTATGTTGGCAGATGTGCCGGACGGCGCGGTGGTGATGACCTACCTGCGCGATACGACGATGACCGAAGTGGTTACGATGGCCGCCCAGCGGCATTGGAATCTGGCCGCCCTGCCGCACCCTCAGATGGTCAACATGCGGATCGGGTTCGGGGTGTCCAGACGGCTGGAAGACGCGCTGACGAACTTCTTGGACTGTGCAGAACCCCATCCCGTCGACCTGCTGCGATGCAACGGGCGACCGGTCTTGAATTCCGTCGTGGTCGGGCATTCGGCCGGCCTGCTGCTAGGCTCCGACCGGAGCCTGAACGCCTGGCAGCGGGTGGTTCGGTTCTTTCGGGAATCGTGGCGAGTCCATGACATTCCGCCGTTGCCGGTGGATATCACTACCGGCAAGAGCCAGTCCGTGAAGACGGCGGCGATGGGGATCGTGGTGGTGCCTCACCAGCGCAATTCGTTGATCTCCGGTGCGATCAAGCAGGAAAGCAGCGTGCAGGATGGCAAGCTGCACGCGCTGATCCTGGCGCCGCGCAGTTGGTTCGAGATGCTGTGGTTTTTGTTCAATCGGATCTTGCCTCGCGGTGCCTTTGGCAACAAACTGCCGCCCTTCGTCGGGCACATCAAGTCGGGTGAATTGACCATCGCGTCCAGCCGCCCCCTGCCGTGCCATATTGATGGCGTCGCTTGCGAGGTGAAGGAGCTGGTATTCGAGATCCAGGTGGACGGACTGTCGATCTTTCCCGGCCGGCATCTGTCGTTGGAAGTCGATCGCTCAGGTTCCAAAGAAGTGTTTCGCACCCAATCGTTACCCAAAGGCGAATTGCGGACCGATTTGATCTCCCGGCCTTTGCCGTATCTGCGGCACGCAGCGACCGAGGACTTCAAGGAACTGTACACGGTCCTGCGGGAAAACGCACGAACGTCGCCGACGTTCCTGACGCTGATGCTGCTGTCGGTCCTGCTGGCAGCGCTCGGGCTGTATGCCAATTCCAGCCCGGTGATTATCGGGGCCATGATCCTGGCTCCGCTGATGTCCCCGATCGTGTCGCTGGCGATGGGCGTATCCCGTCAGGATCGTTCGCTGATCGATGGCAGCGTCAAAACGCTGGTCAACGGTGTGCTGCTGGGCCTGGCCTGTGCGGCGTTGCTGGCGATGTGCCTGCCGCTACGGTCGATGACCAGCGAGATCCAGGCGAGGGTGACGCCGAACCTGCTGGATCTGGGCGTTGCCGTGATCTCGGGGATCGCGGGCGCGTATGCGCATGCGCGGCAAGAGGTCGCTCGAAGCCTGGCGGGCGTCGCTATCGCCGTGGCGCTGGTTCCGCCGCTGGTCGTGGCTGGTATCGGATTGGGCTGGATGGATTGGCCCATTTTCTTCGGCGCCGGACTGCTGTTCTTGACGAACCTGGCGGGCATCCTGTTCGCAGCAGCGATCACCTTTTCGCTGCTGGGATTCGCCCCGCTGCGCCGGGCTCGTCAAGGCCTGGTGCTGTCGCTGGTCATCGTCGCCGTGGTCAGCGTGCCGCTGGCCGTCAGCTTCCAGCATATGGTGCAGACCCAACAAACCATCCGGGCCCTGGAGGGTTGGCAGGTCGGCGGTTTGGAACTGAACGAGGTGTCCGTCCGGGCCGGGTGGGAGATGCCGGTGATCCGCTGCCGATTGATCAGCTCGCAACGGATCGAACCGGAAGATTGTGAAGCCGTCTCGCGGGCCATCCGCCAGCGACTGGGGCGAGCGGTACGGGTGGAATTCACGCTGGTCCACCGCGTGCCCTGATCAACCGGCGTCGACTTCGGTTAACCCCATGGTTGCATAAGAAGTAGGACGGATTGCCAATCCGTCCCACGGCAAAAGTAGGACGGATTGGCAATCCGTCCCACGGCAAGAGTAGGACGGATTGGCAATCCGTCCGTGTTGGCAATCCGTCCGTGACGTACCAATGCGAAACCGAAAAAGTCAACGGTGGCTGGAGCTCACTTTCCGTGATGTCTCGCCGCGGTTTTGCAATCGATGTCTCGCTCGGCGCTGGACGGATTGCCAATCCGTCCTACAAGGG
>REEF01000562.1 GCA_007695205.1 Planctomycetaceae bacterium | reverse complement strand
CCCATTCCCCCGAATCCCATGAAAGCCAACGCCATGATCCCGGTCAGGATCATCGTGATGGCGACGCCGCGGAACGGGCCGGGCGGATCGCTGTATCCCATCCGCTTCCGCAGGCCCGCCAGCAGCACGATCGCCAGCAGCCAGCCGATCCCCGAACCGAAGCCGAACGCGATCGTCTCCAGCAGACTGTACTCGTCGATCACCATGAACAACGACGCACCCAGGATCGCACAGTTGACGGTGATCAGCGGCAGGAAGATGCCCAACGCATAATACAACGTGGGACTGAACCGCTCGATAAACATCTCGACGAACTGGACGCAACCGGCGATCACAGCGATGAAGATGATCAACATCAGGTGCTGCAGGCCCAACGGCACCAGCAGGTAATGATAGACGAAGTAGTTGACGATGATCGTTCCGGTCAGGACGAACGTCACGGCGAAGCCCAACCCGAAGGCCGTGCTGATCTGCTTCGAGCAGCTCAAAAAAGAGCACATGCCCAGGAACTTTGCCAGCAGGATATTGTTCGTCAAGGCGGCGGTCAGCACGATCGCCAGCAGTGTTGGTGATTCCGGCATCGGTCAGCTCCCTTGCACATCTTTTTGTTGCAGCCAATTGAACAGGGCGATCAAGAACCCCATCACGACAAAAGCGCCCGGCGCCAGCACCATGACCAGATTTTTGGTGTACCAATCAGGATGCAGCACGACGTAGCCCAGCAAGGTTCCTTCGCCCAGCAGTTCGCGGAAGAAGCCCACGATGGCCAGGATGGTGGTGAACCCGATCCCGGCAGCCAACGCGTCGACGATCGCCAATTGCGGTTTGTTCTGCATCGCAAACGCTTCGGCACGCCCCAACACGATACAGTTGGTGATGATCAACCCGACATACGGCCCCAACTGCCGGGACATCTCCCAGTAAAAGGCCCGCAGGAACTGGTCGATCAGGATCACGAACGTGGCGATGATGGCCACCGAAGCGATCAGCCGGATGCGGCGCGGCGTCGTATGGCGGAGCAGCGACAGCATGAACGTCGAGCCCACGCAGACGAAGATCATCGCGGCGCCCATCACCAGCGAATTCTCCAAACGCGTGGTGACCGCCAGCGCGGGGCAGATGCCCAGCGTCTGGACCGCGACCGGGTTGCTGGTCCACGACGTCTCTTTGAAGATCGCCCGACCCTTCCCGTCGCAGAACCCTTTACCGCAACCACCACAGCCTTCCGCTGCTGTGGCTGGATCCAATGGGGCCGTACTCATCATCGCACCTCCTGAATTTGTCGAGCCAGATCGCGCATCAAATCGCCGACTCGGTCACACGTGATCGTCGCTCCGGAAATACCGTCCACCTGCCACGGCCCGTCCGCACCGCTGGACACGACCTGCAGAGCCGGCTGGCCGTCCTCGTCCGTCAACCGCTTGCCGCGAAATTGGTCCAAGAAACTGTCATGAGAGATCTCCGCGCCCAGTCCCGGCGTCTCGTTATGGTCATGGAACGTGACGCCGCGGATCGTATCCCAGTCCGGTTCCAGCGACACAAAGCCGCGGATCGGCCCCCACAAGCCGCGTCCCACCACGTCGACGGCCACCAGTTCCGGTTCGGCCTGCGGGTCGTCCCCGACCAGGAAATAGACGGTCAGCGAGTCCTTCGTTTCGCGCCGTACCCGCTGATCGAACACCTCGGTCAGCTCCTCGGCTCCGGCCCCCGGCGCGACCGGGATCTCCAGCACGGCCAAGATGTTGCGCATCTCGTCGGCTCGCTGGTTGGCCTCGCGATACGGAGCGGTAAACTCCGCCGCGGCGGTCAGCAGCCCGGCACAGATCGCCCCGACCGCGACGGCATATCCTAGGGTGTATAAGTTATCCTTCACGCTGTAGCCTCCGCACTCGCAACCCGATGAAAACCTCGTCGATTAACGGACTGGCCAGGTTCCCCAACAGGATGGCGAACATCACGCCCTCGACCCAACCGCTGAAATTGCGGATCACCACCACCAGCACGCCGATCAGGATGCCGTAGACCCACTTTCCACTGTTGGTCGTCGGGCTGGTGACCGGATCGGTCGCCATGAAAAAGGCGCCCAACATCAAACCGCCCGTCAGCAGATGCCACACCGGCGGGCCAAACCGGCTGGGATCGCTGATCTGCAGGACGGCCGATAACACGAACACCGCCCCCAGGATGCCCGCCACGTTTCGCCAGTTCGCCACCCGCACCAGGCACAGGAAGACCCCGCCGACCAGAATCGCCAACGCCGACGTCTCGCCGGCGCTGCCGCTGATGCTGCCCAGCAAACAGTCCCACAAACCAGCGAACTCGCCCTGCTTGCCCAACGACAAGGGCGTCGCACCCGAAATCGCATCGGTATCCGCCACGGTGATATAGTCCGTCAACCGGCCCCAACCCCAGTCGCCGGGAATGACGTAGCCCGAAGCCAAGGGCGCCGGATACGCCACGGCCAAAAACGCGCGGCCGACCAGCACCGGATTGAACAGATTCCGGCCCGTCCCGCCAAACACCTCCTTGCCCACCAGCACGCCGAACACCACGCCCACCGCCACGATCCATAACGGCGTCGTCGGCGGAACGACCAGCGGGAAAAGAAAGCCCGTGACGAAGAACCCTTCGTGGATCTCCTTCTTGCGAAGGATCGCAAACGCCACCTCGACGATCCCCCCCGCGATGTACGAGACGGCCATCATCACGATGATCCGCGAGCCGAAGAAATACACCGAGGCCAGGAAAGCGGGCAACAACGCGATGATCACCATCATCATGAACCGCTTGCTATCGATCGGATCACGCGCGTGCGGCGCCAACTCCGTCCGTTCCGCTGACCCGAAGAAAAACGCCTCGGTCCCTTGCGCCAAAGGCCGCAAGAGATGCCAGCGTCCGCCGGGTTCGAATTGGGGCCGAGTCTGGTCGAACAGCTTCTCCAACAGCTTCATCCTGCCACCTCCTTCGCTACGTCCGCATCGTCCGCATCGACCGCATGCAGGTCGCGGCGAATCGTCTCGTTAACCTCCAGAATCTCACGGCGTAAATCCAGCTTCGAAGGGCAGACGTAACTGCACAACCCACAGGCGACGCATCGATGCGAAGCACAACGGTCGATCTCCTCCAAAGCGTCCTGATACGCCAGTTTGTGAATCCAGTGCGGCATGATGCCCACCGGGCAGACCTCCTCGCAGTAGCCGCAGCCGATACACGGTCGATGCTCGCCCCGCAAGGCGGTCGTCAACGGCTCCGCATACTTCGGCCGGAACCGACTCAGGAAACAGTTGCTGTAGGAAATTCGATCCAGCCCGGTGCGCACAAACCCCCAAAGTTCGCGGCGAGTCGGTTCCAGCAACACGGTCAGTCCCGTCGATTCGACGCCCACCCCCAACTGATGTTCATCCACCCTTCGGCCGTTCAGAATGCCCCCGTCGATCACACGATGCGGTTGGTCGACCACACGACCGTTCAGCAAGCGGTCGATCGGATATCCCACCGGCACTCGCACATGGATCGGCTCGCTGACCGCCGAACCACCAATCGCCAAGATCCGATCGACGACCGGCCGTCCGACATTCCATGCCTGGTCCACCGCCAACACACCCTCGGTCTGCAGTCCCCAGACGGTTTCACCTTTTTGGGGCTGCAGATTCAGGAATCGAGCCAGCACGTGGAAATGATCCATCGGGTATCGCAGCGGGATATCCACGATCTGGATCTGCGACTTGCCGTCCAGCGATTGGCGCAACCGATCCGCCAGCGGCTGATGTCCTGAAGGCAGCGCGACGTAGACTGTTCCCTGGACCAACGTCGTCAGGCAATCCAAACCGCGCAAAAACGCGTCCATCGACTCGTTCAGCAACACGTTGCCGCGAGGCCCCGCGAACGGTTCCAGACACATGGTCGAAACGATCGCCGCCGCCGCCCGCCGCGCCGGATCCGGGACCTGGTCCCCCAGCGCGTCATGCAGGAACACCCACGCACCGCGATCGATCAACGCCTGGTGCTGATCGCCGTACGGGCTGTTGGACGATTCGGGGATTTGGGGATCCCCGGCGGCCAGTGATTCCAACTGGATATGCCCGCGATGCACCCTCAAACGCACCACGCCATCCATCGGGGCGATCAGCGGCAATCCGAACTGCCCGGAAGCGACAGCCAGCGGCTGTCCGCATCGAACCGCTTCACCGCTTTTGACCAGCACCTTATTGAACCGCAAGCGCCCGGCCCGTTGAGGCAGCAGCAAAATCTCCGGCCGATCCAGCGCGTAGATCTTCCCCGCCGGCCTTCCGGCCAGCCTAATATTATAACCGCCACGCAGTTTCAT
>REEF01000762.1 GCA_007695205.1 Planctomycetaceae bacterium | reverse complement strand
TCCCGTCCCCGAGAACCCAGCGAATGTCCCGATCGCCACTGATTTTGAACGTCACGGGCTCGCCGACCAGCACCGGGCCATCGAGTGGAACAATCGCCTCCGCACGCGCGCCGGGCGCCTCCTGGGCGGACAGGTCTTGTGCGGCGGCGAAGCCCGGCAGCAGGCTGGCGATGAGGCCGAAAGCCAGCAACACGGCGGCCGACTGGCGAATAAACTGACATTGGTTTGACATAATAATTCTCCATTTAATTTAAAGGAATTCCCTATTTCATCCCTTCGGCCTATTGGCCTTTCAGGGCGTTTTCAATTCCGATGTCTCACTGGGCTCCGCCTCCGAACGCCCTGGATTGATAGGAAATTGGTTTTTTGGCGCCCGCATGTACTTTGGCCCCCGCATGTACTGAGCGCTGGGGCGGGTAAGTTTTTTCATGGGTTCCACTCGTATGCGCCGAGATCCGGCAGGCCGGCCCGTGTGCGATTCCAGAAATCCCGCGTCGGGGCGCTGACGGTTCCCACGCCGCGATTGTAAGAGTCGCCATAGCTTGCCAGCCCCTTGTTGATCAGCACCGAGTTGGATTGCACGATTTCAAAGTCGGTTTCAACCGCGCCCGTTCGTTGTGGAGAGCGCATCCCGAAGTTCCCTGAAACATTTAAGGTGTTGTCGGCGAAGCGCCGATATTGGCAAGACGCGCCGCAATTAAAATCGGCCATGGAACCGGAGTTAAAGCCAATCAGGCCGCTTTCTGACGTTATGTTGTTAATGATCTCCAAGCCATACCACTTTTGCACCGCGCCCGAACCCATCGTGATAACACTGGAACTTCCTTCATTGTTCCAAAATGCGTTATTGGTTATCAGTATGTTGCGCGCATTGTAATTACCCCAGGCAGCGGACGTAGGCGTTTGATACATTGATATTTGCTTTCTTTGATTGCCGGTCCCATTTGTCGAGCCTGCGAATGTGTTGTTTATGACAACCACGGCACGTTCATTTTGCGGAGGTGTTGGACTGTCTCTAATCGCCATATCCAGCCGCAAATGCCCACCGCCTCGGTTGGCAAAGAAGATGTTGTTGGAGATAACATGCCCGTGCCCCAGCAGGTAAATGCCCCAGTCAAATTTTTCTTGATAGTTGTTTGGCAACCGATGATTGTCATTTATGACATTGCCGTCAATCACCCAGTAGCGCGTCCATCGCCCAATTAGCATTCCTTGTGGATGAGACCCTCCATCAGGGGTGGTGCTGTGGTCGCCATTGTTGCGTATCCAGTTTCCGCGTATCGTGATATTTGAGGTAAGCGGTGACCTGTTTCGATTTGCACGGACGCCTGTTCGCTTGTTTCGCTGGATGATAAACCCCTCAACGATGACATGGCTGCCGCCATCAATATTGATTCCTTCATTACGGGAATACCCGCCGTCGATGATCGCCCCCCAGCGATTCTCCGAAACGAAGCGGATTGGGTTCTGTGCCGTACCGCTGCGAGTGATATTTAACGTAGTGGCATACGTTCCATCCTTCGCCACAATCGTCCACCCCGGCTGGGCGTTGTTGGCTGCCTCCTGCAACGTCCACGGGTTGTTGTACGTGCCGCCACTGCTGCTGGTGGTCCCATTGGGCGCCACGTAATACACCGGACCCACAATCGGCTCGGCGGGATAGACGGGTTTGGTGGAAGAGGGAGCGCCTCCGCCTCCGGTGTTGGTGGAGTCGTCGTGGGTTGTCCTATCCGAAAATCCGCCGCCTGAAACTGGGGTGGGTTCGGTCCACGCCGGTTGTTCGGTCTTCGTGTCGCCCGATTCGGAATCGTTTTCGTCGCCAGCGCCCGGTATGATTTCCCGGATGTCCTCTAGAGTGGCGCGAACCGCGTCGGTGCCGGACGGTTGGCCATAGCGCACCGTGGCGATCTCGAAATGTACGTCCGCATCCAGCAGGTACTGCGCAGAGCCGCGATCGTTTTCCTTGTTGTATTCGCCGGTTCGCGGGTAGTTGGAGCCGAGCCAGACAATACGGACGTTGTCGGCGATCGCGGGCTCCTTTTCGAGAGCCAACGCGATGTTGGTCAGCTTGCCAATGGGCAGCAGGACGAGTTCGCGGTCGTCATCGGCCAATGCGCGCTCGATGATGAAATCCACCGCCTCGTGGCCGTCGAAGTCCGGCTCGTCAAGGTGGGGCCGGATCTCCTCGAAGTCTCCGTCCGCGCCCAAGTACACATCAATCACATCGTCAAGGCCGCACAGCGTCACGATGCGTTCGGCCTCGTCGTAGTGTTGCTGCACGGGGCCACCGCCACGCGTCGCGTTGACGGTGATGCCTTCCACGTCGAAGACGTCGCGGTTAAAGAGCAGGTAAGCGATGGCGTGTTGGTCGTCGATCTCGTTGTTGGCGTCCGTGTCCAGGATGACGCGAATCCCGTCATCGTCCGCGTGGCTAGCCGCCGTCACAAGCAGCCCCACGGCGGCCAGCGCCGCCATCATGGCCCAGGCCACATGGCCGCCCAGTCTTGCAGTAATGTTCCGTGGTGAAGATTGATAGCGCATTTCTTTTTCCTTTCTGTTTTCTTGTGTGTTGTGGGGGATAAGCCCCCCTGTTGAGCATGGATGGTTCGAGTCATTGCGTATATCCTGATCCTGCTGTGAGCGGCGCTCCAAGTCTTGGCCGCTGCCTTTACTCAGCGCTGATCACCACGGCCCAGTCCCCATCGCCGGGCGCGGTCAAGGTGGCGTCCCCGCCGCCGTCCACAGTGTCCTCGTGCACCCACTCGCCGGCGATAATATCAAGCCAGCGCATCTGGAGGTTGCCTTCCGCCGCGGACAAGTCCAGCGTTACCGAGCCGCCATCCGGGAAATAGACCGCGTACTGTCTGCCCGGCTCGGCCAGGCAGTACGCTTCGTTCGACGAACGGTCGCTGAGCAGGTCATTTCTTGGCTCACAAACAAAGATGTTCATCGCGTCGGTCAACATGCGTAAACTGCGGATCGTAGTCTGGGCAGGCTGGCTTAGGCCGAAACCCCACACACTCGATGCCTCGTAATCACCGTCCTTGATGCTCTCTCTCATCCAATTAGCCGGCAGCGGACGATGAAAGCGAGCGCTTGCACAGCCGGCGAAGAGACTCACACACATTTTCCTTAGGCCCGCGTCCCCTCGAGCCCCGTTGTATATCTTGGTTTGGTTCATAGGGCGGGGCTGTTTCGCAATGCGCTTGCGAACGCTCAGGATTCTGTCATAACGCCACTGATCGTCTCGATCGGCGGCATGCGCCGAGACCTGCGAGATGTCCACGAACGTGTAACGATCCGGGCGATCGTAGATGTGTATATTATCCGGTTCCTGAATGGTGATGTCCCAGCGCATGTCCGTGACGTGGACCTCAACGCCCTTTGCCTGAGCCCGCTCGCGCACGTAATCTACCCAGTAGTCACCCCACTCGTTGCTCACTCGCGTCTCGTTGTTCATGCAGTACAGCACGTGCGGATAGGCCAGTGAATATGACAGAAGCTTGTCCACCAGGGCCTGCTGATAGCGCAGCACCAGTGTGTTGTTGTTCATTTCAGGAACTGTATGGAAAAACGAAAGCTTTGAAGGTTCGGATGTAGACTGTGTAGGCAGGCCGGATTCCCCAGCGGTGTAGGTGATGTTGTTGGCGGGATTGAAGGGATGGATAGGCCAACGGTTCTCTGCATTGGAATAATCATGAGTGGCCCAAATCTCGATCTGTACGATGATGTCCCGCTGGTGGGTCAGCTTTAGAAAGTTATCGAACCGCTCCCAAAACTCCGGATTCCACTGGTCGAGATCGAACTTCCCGTTCTCAATCCGGGCGTAGGGAAACAGGTTTCCTTCGTCGCGGTGACTCATCGTGTTGCGGACGTAGTTGCCCCCGCTGGCGGTGAGCAGGTCGAGATGGTCCTCGAGGCCGTTGGGGTGGTTGAACAGGTTGTCCTGCCAGCTTCCGCCCAGTAAGAGTACCGGACGGCCCTTATACTGCCAGTACCAGGGATTGCCCGAATACGGGCGAATCGCGTCCGCGTTTTGCGCAAAGGCACTGCCGGCGGCAAAGAATAGAGAGCTGAACACGACAAGCATCCATGTGGTGAATCTCCACAGTCCTGCCGAGCTTCCGGTTCTGGGTAGAAAGCTCAGGATCGCTTCCCACTCGTTGCCATGGTGTGTTTCTGATCTCATGATCGAGCCTCCTTGGGCTGGGGCTGGGGATGGGGTTGGGTCTGCGGTTGATCTCATGATCGGGCGGCCACGCTCTGGCGAGCGTAGTCGCCCTTATACCAGGTTGGATCTATGCGCTAGTCCTCAGTGCCGGTGGCGAAGACCG
>REEF01001033.1 GCA_007695205.1 Planctomycetaceae bacterium | reverse complement strand
GACGGCATGCGGGGTCAGGACGGCATGCGGGGTCAGACCTTGTTATTTGTTTTACCCGATAGTTGCCCTTCGATTTTGTCGACATCCATCCGCAATCGGGAGTCCTTTTCGAGGTCTCGATCGATCCGCCAAGTTCCCCTTGCCATGCTTCCAGAAGCCCATCGTAAGCCACCCACGACAACCGCCTTCGCTTGTCCGCGAAGCCGCCGTAGCTGGACCAAGGGGGAATCCCGCGCGTGAAGGGCCAAGGGGTGCTTTCCGCGAACAGGATTCGCACGAAAGGTTCGGGCGTGGCGTGCGGAAAAACAAATGAAAGTGATTGGGCATCAAGCAATGACATGATAAATGGCTCCTTCGTATTCGACTGACCCTAATTCTCTAATCCTACTCCTCATCTAAACCAACTGATATTGGCCTAGTGGCAAATACGGATTTTGCTATCATTCGTCGCTCGCCGCGATCGAAGCTGCTACACCGAATGGACTGGCAGAACCCGACAATTGCCTCGTTCACGCGGCGAACAGGCAACGTCAGAACCGAACAAGCTTGGCCTATGAAAGAAGTTCTTTTGCTCGTTTGCCGATGTGCAAATCGTGCGTGGCCATCCTCGGAAAACTCCCGTACCATCTTTGCTAGCGGCGGGTTGGTGCTGTCGCTTTTGGTCGTGCTCCATTTCGCCTTGCCTCGGGCTATCTCCGGACAAGAATCGGGGTACGGCCAGCCCCGTCGCTGGGCGAGCGAATCCCTGGGTCCGTGGATGGCCGAGCAGCCTGCCGGGCCACTAGAACCGGTCGTCCTAGAACCGGTCGTCTCCGCTTCTTCTTTGACGCAAGCGGCAACCACAACGCCGGGACTCTTCGACTCGCCGCGAAATAGCGCATTGGAGATTGTCAGACGACGCGACGATTATGCTGTGCGACGCTATCGGCAGGGGTTCTTTCAGCAGTTACGGTTTTCGGGCAGTTGGATCGACCGGGGAGGCGACGATGGACTGGGTGTCGGCAACCTGGACACCGCATTGACCGTCGCCATTCCGTTGGGCAGCTTCGACAATCTGCTGCTGGTCACCCCCGGTTTCGAAGTGGACTTTTTGGACGGTCCCCCATTCCTTGGCCTGCCTTCCGAACTGTACAACGTGGGTGTGGATCTCATGTGGCGTACGCAGTTGAATGATCGCTGGGGCAGCATGCTAGCGGTCCGTCCGGGCTTGGCGAGCGACTTCCAGACCAGCCAGGACGCATTTCGCATCACCGGTCGTGCTCTGGTCACTTGGCAGTGGGTACCGGAGCAGCTTTCGTTGCTGTTCGGCGTGGTCTATCTGGACCGAAATGACCTTCCGATTTTGCCCGGCGTCGGACTGATCTGGACGCCCACACCGGACTGGCGCCTGGATTTGATCTTTCCTCGTCCCAAGCTGGCTCGTCGGCTGGCCTTCCTGCCTCGCCAGCGCGAGGACTGGGCGTATCTGGGCGGATCCCTGGGCGGCCGCACCTGGGCCGTCAAGCGTCCGTCGGGCGATCCCGACCAGCTCACGATGCGGGACTATCGCCTCTATCTCGGCTGGGAGCGAATCCTGGACGGCGGTAGCGGGTTGTTTGCCGAGGTCGGGATCGCATTCGGCCGCGTATTGGAATTCGAAGACGATCCGCTCGAACAATCGTTCGGCGAAGCAGTCCTGTTTCGCGGTGGCGTCACTTATTGACGGGCGGCACCGGGCCGAGGCCGAAATCGGTCAGGTCATCCACTTTGCCGCCGTCGTCTTTGAGATCTTTGCCGACCGATTAGATGAGCCATCCGTCGGGCAGTCTCTTGATCAAGAGCGGTTGGCCAGTGAATGGATCGGTGGTCTCCTCTTCGGATAAGCCCAGATCCGCCAACCCGGTCACCGCCACGTCTTGCTGTTCGAGCCGAGTTGCGGCGTTCAGAACTCGCAGGCAGCGCATCTTCGCCCGGCATCGTTCGACCGCCTGCCGCATGACATCGATTCCCGGGAGAATCTGGTCGGCCAGAACGTTCCACGGGCTCACGGGTTTCCGGACCGGCGGCGGATCGGCTGCAAGAAGCTTATGAAACGGCGTGGAAGCCAGCGAGCGTTGCTGATCGATTAAGTCCAGATAGTAGATCGTCGCGTTGTTCCAGAAGCCGCGCGCGGGCCAAACCCGTCCCCCAGGTCCATATCGTTGAACGCCGAGAGGCCGCATTCCTCCGTTTCTTCCGTTTCTGCCCCCACGTTTCTTTAAAGTCGTTCCCCCCAGTCGTTCCTGTTCTCCGTCGTTCCGCCTTGCACCGATGCCCATAGATCGTGCCGCCCAGGGGGGACAGGCTTTTACCGCGAGAGCCCCCTGGGGGAGTGGGTTCGACAGCGGAATAGCAAAAACATTTTGAAAAGTCGCCGAAATCTGTTATCATCGTTCTAACTAATTAGTTAGCTAGGTCGAAAACGCTGAAGAAACAATGCTCCGCGGCGCGCACCAGCCCGCCACTTGGAAAGTTTTTCAAAAAAAGGTGAAGCACTTCGGCTCCGCTTCGACAAATCAGTTTTAGAGGAGGTTTCGTTGTGATCGAGACGATTGAAAACGACTCGGACGAACTGGTGCGTCGCGCCGCGGCCGGTGATCGCCGCGCCGAGCAGACGCTCTACGGCCAACACCGGCAGCGTCTGAAACGCATGATCTGCGTGCGCATTGATCAGCGAGTCGCTGGTCGCGTCGATCCCTCCGACATCGTCCAGGAAACGCTCGCCGAAGCGGCTCGCCAGCTGCCCGACTACGCCCGGCAACGCCCCCTGCCGCTGTATCCCTGGCTGCGGCAACTGGCGCTGAGCAAGGTTCGCGAGGCCTATCGGCGACACGTCCAGGCTGCCGGCCGTAGCGTCCAGCGGGAGGCGGATATACCGCTGCCGGACCATTCCGCCATGGACCTGGCCCGCTGCTTGGCCTCCAGCCGCTCCGGCCCGTCCAGACGTCTGCTGCGCGGGGAACAACGGCAGCTGGTGCGGCAAACACTGGAACGGCTGGGCGAAGCCGCCCGCGAGGTCCTGGTGCTGCGGTTCCTGGAACAGATGTCGGTGGCCGAAACGGCGGCCGTGTTGGGCTTGAGCGAGTCGGGCGTCCGCTCGCGTCAGCGCCGGGCGCTGGAACAATTCTGCCGACTGTTCGAAGAAATTGGAGACGCCCGATGAACCCCGCCGCCGACCGGAACTACCTGGACAAAGCGTCCCCGACCGACGTGATGCCGCCCCAATCCTCGGCGAACAACGAATCGCTGCTGGATCAAATTGTCGACGAAATCACCCGCAAGCTGCAGCAGGGAGAATCGGTTTCCCTGGAGCCCTACCTAGAACGCTACCCCGAGCAGGCCGACAGCCTGCGGCAGATGTGGCCGGGCCTGCGGCTGCTGGCCGAACTGGGAAACTCGCAAGACCCCGCCGAAGTTTCGTCGATGGGCGGCCCGAGTGCGAGCGTCGATCCGGCTCGGCACCGCCTGGGAGACTTTCGCATCCTTCGCCAGGCCGGCCGCGGCGGCATGGGCGTCGTCTATGAGGCGGAAGAATTGTCGCTGGGGCGTCGCGTCGCCCTCAAGGTGCTGCCCCAGGTGGGGCTGCTCGACCAGCGTCAATTGCAGCGGTTCCGCAACGAGGCCCGAGCGGCCGCCGGCCTGCATCATGCCCACATCGTCCCCGTCTATTCCGTCGGCTGTGACCGGGGCGTCCATTACTACGCCATGCAGTTCATCGAAGGCTCCAGCCTGGCCGAATTGATTGTCGAAATGCGGAGCCAGAGCAACTCCTTGCGGCCCGGCCCGCTGGCCACCGAACAGACCGATTGGGCGGCAACGCGTCCGGCGGGCCGTGGCGAAGCGGTCAACCAAGGCCAGACGACGGCCGTGTTGCCGTCGCCGCAACCCGAATCGCCCGAATCGGAGCAGGCGGAGCACGATACCCAGCCCCGCGCTGCCGACCGAACCGATCGGGTTTACGGCAACGCCGAGTGGTTTCGCTCGGTGGCCCGCATGGGCATCGAGCTGGCCGAGGCGCTCGAGTACGCCCACTCGCTGGGCGTGGTCCATCGCGACATCAAGCCGGCCAACATCATGCTCGACTCCTCGGGAGCGACCTGGATCACCGACTTCGGACTGGCTCAGCTCGAGTCGGATGCCGGGTTGACGATGACCGGCGACGTCCTGGGCACGCTCCGCTACATGAGTCCCGAGCAGGCTCGAGGTCAGCGCGGCGCGATCGACCACCGCGTGGACGTTTATTCGTTGGGGCTGACGCTGTACGAACTCCTGACGCTGCGGCCGGCGTTTGCCTCCCCCGATCGCCGCGAGCTGCT
>REEF01000713.1 GCA_007695205.1 Planctomycetaceae bacterium | reverse complement strand
GGTGGCTTTCGATGCCAGCGGCTGGATGCTGGTCCGCGCGGTGACCGACCACCCGCGGACTTATCGGTTCGCTTCGACCGGACCCTACTATGTCGAGATCGGCGATCAGCCTCGAATCAGCCGTCGGGCGGCCGAGTTCTTCGCGGACTGGGTCCTGCAGCGAGCACGCCAAATCGATCTGCCTGATCCCCGGCAGCGGGAATCGGTGATCCGGTACCATCGCGCGGCGCGTGACTTTTGGGCGGATCGCGTATCGATGGCCAACGCGGATTGAAGAGTGGCTTACATCCAGCCGTTTTGCCGATACCAGTCGCTGGTCGCTTGAATCCGTTCGGCCAGCCCCATGGCGGGGCGAAAATCCAGATCTTGCCGGGCGGCCAGCGGGCTGCTGGCCCACGAGCTGGCGTGGGCTTCACGCATCTTGTCCACGTTGACAATCTCCGCGTGTCGCCGTATCCGGGAAACCAATTCGATGGAACCCGCGACCATCCAAGGGAACGGATCGGCCAGGTGCCAACAGAAGACACCCGATCGCCCCACCGATCGGCCGATCATGCGTCCTAATTCGGCATAATCCGGATATTGGTCGTCACAGGCGAAATAGTACCCCTGCGCGTGGTTCGAATTTCCATCCTCCGCGCGAATGGGCTGTAAACGCTGCCCTCGCTGGGCCGCCAAAATCAACAGATCCGCCAAATCCTCGGCGTGGATCATGGAAAGAGGAGGCGGGGCGAAGGTGGGAACCAGGTGGACGCCCAACCGGGCGATTGCCCGAAAGGCAGGCAACATCGCTCGTCCCCAAGGCCCGAACACGACCCCAGGCCGCAGTACCGTCACGGGAACGCGGTCCGCATAGCGCTGGACCGCCAACTCTCCGGCCCGTTTGCTGTGCCCGTAGTGCGAGATCGGCGCCGGCCGATCGGCCTCGCTACGAACCCTACCCCGCAGGCAGGGCCCGGCAGCCGCCAACGAAGAAACCAAGACCAAGACGGGCGGTTGAGCCTGACGGCTGCACGCCATGGCGATCTGTCCAGCGCCTTCGGAATTGACTCGCATCAACTCGTCACGACGGAGCGCTTGCGTCAAACCGGCAACGTGGAATACCCAATCACTCTCCGCCATCGCATCGCACAAACAGCGCCCGTCGTTCAGGCTGCCGTAGCACAGTTCGGCCCCCATCCGACGCAAAAAACGAACCGAGGAACTGGCGCGTACCAAGCAGCGGACCTGGAACCCCTGCTGGACCAAACGCTGAACCAGATTCCGGCCAACAAAACCACTGGCTCCGGTAACAAATGCTCGCTTCATCGAAAACACCCGCCTATCGACTTTATTCCACCCATTGTCTAGGTGGAAAACTGCGATGTGCAATCAGGTGAAGCTCTCGCTTGACCCTTGTTTCAATTTTAGTACAAAAAACGGCACCGCGCCTCGTAGTTCCGCATTCAGGCGGTTTGAAGCACCCAAACATGCATTTCGCGCTGGAGCCAGCGAACTTTGACATCCAGATCTACTGATGCCTTTCTTGCATCCTCGACCTTGTGATTCTTCCTCACAAAACGCAGAATGGGACGAAATTGGACAAGAGATCAACTTTGAGGTGAAAAACATGATCGGACTTCGAATCAAAATCGTTCGTCACGCAATCCCTGTTGTCCCTTCTCGCTGGCTGGCATGTGCGTCATTCGCCGCAGTGGCCTGCATCGCGGTCTCTGTCTGTACGGCCGATGATCGGCAAACAGTGACCGGTGTGGTGGCCGACGCTGAAGGTCTGGGCCTGGCAGACCTGACGGTCAGCGTCTTTCCTGCGGAACCGGCGGCTCCAACAAACCAGCCCTTGGCGACGACCTCCAGCGACGCGCAAGGCCGGTTTACCATTTCATTGCCGACAGAGACGCCGCTGCTTGTCGAACTGCAGGGCGATCGCGGCCGGGGTCGAGTGCGCGTGACGCCGGACGAACTGGGACAACCGCTGGAACTGGTCTATCCGGTCCGCACGACAGTGGTGCTACTGCACGATAACGATATGCACTTCAACTTCAATCACCGTGAAGCCTTCGCTGCGAAGCTGGAGCAGGTGCGATCCGAACACGAGCACGTTTTTCTGTTGAATGCGGGAGACATCTTTGTTCGCGTTCCCGAGCGCTGGAACGATCCTCGGCCCGAGTACTATGCGCAACAGAGTCGCCAGATGGTCGACATCATGAATTCGTTCGGCTACGATCTCATGACGTTGGGAAACCACGAACTGGATTACATCGAGGATCTGACGATCGCTGCCCTTCAACGGGCTCGTTTCCCGCTGCTTTCGGCCAATGTCCAGATCACCACCGATCTCTTGCCCCAGCCGAAACCGTTTCACGTGCTGCACACGTCCCATGGGTTGAGCATCGCCGTGCTGGGGCTATCGATCGCCTACAACCGCGAAGGAGTGCAGCGTTTGGATCCGATCGATCAGGCTCGCAAGTACCTGTATCTACGAGAGCAACATCCCTTGCTGGTCGGCCTGACCCATCTTGGCTTTCGCACCGACAACCAGTTGGCCGAGACGTTGGGGACGTTCGACGTGATCATCGGCGGCCATTCGCACACGATGGTCAACCCGGCGGTCACCGTCAACGGGGTGCTGATCGCCCAGGCGGCGGGCACCGGGTCCGGTTCGCCCGCGCATCCGGATCGGCCCAAGTATCTGGGTAAGGTAACGGTGGTTCTGGAAAACGATCAGGTCGTTGAAAAGAGCGGGCAAGTATTCACGTTCACGGCCCCTGTTCAGACGGCCGGCGAAGGTTAACTCTCGTCCATCCCGCCGGAGATCGCCCGCATGGCTTTTCGCCTTCGCATGCCGCACACGCTGGTGCTGATGAGCACGATGATGGTCTTGGCCCTGCTGCTGACCTGGGTTCTGCCGGCAGGCCGGTTCGAGACGGTCAGGAACGATTCTGGCGCCGAATTGGTGGTGCCGGGGACGTTCCAGCGAGTATCAGATCCGCCGCGACTATGGCCATGGTCCCTGTTGCTGGCGCTGCCTCGCGCCATGTCGGACGCCCAGGATGTGATCTTCTTCGTTTTCCTGATCAGCGGCGTGATCGCCATCCTGCAAAAGACGGGCGCGATCGATGCCATGATCGGCTTCGTGTTAGAACGATTCGGGAATCGATGGCAACTGCTGATCCTGGTGGCCATGAGTCTGTTCGCCGTGTTTTCGGCCAGTTTCGGCATGTCGGTCGAGTATCTGGCATTCGTCGGCGTGCTGGTCGCTTTGGGTTCGGCATTGGGATTGGACCGCATCGCCATCGTGGGCGTCGTCGTGGTTGGATATGGTGTGGGGTACGGTTGCGCTTTGTTCAATCCGTTCACCGTCCAGATCGCGCAACGGGTCGCCGAACTGCCGCCCGGTTCGGGCATGTGGTATCGCGCAATCTTGGCAGGCCCCTTCTTCCTGATCGGGTTCCATCATGTGTACCGTTACGCGCAACGCACGATTGCTGATCCCTCGTCCAGCCTGATGGTCGGGGTCAACCTGGTCGACGTGAATCCCTCGCACGAATACCCGCGTCTGAACCATCGCCATCTGCTGGTGCTGTTGGCGGCAGCCAGCACCCTCGCAGCGTTGATCGCCGGCATCGTCTGGCTGAACTGGTACCTGACCGAACTGGGCGCGCTGTTCTTGGCCCTGGGCCTGGTCGCCGCCGCCATCGCTCGTCTGTCACCCAACGACACGGCTCAAGCCTTCATCGACGGGGCGACGCAGATGACCGGTACGGCGCTGCTGATCGGCTTCGCCCGCTCGATCGCATTGATCCTGGAAGACGGGATGGTGCTGCACACCATCGTCCAGGGCCTGGCTCTCCCACTGTCTTTGGCGCCTGCGTCCGTATCGGCGGTCGGCATGTTGTTGATCCAAAGCCTGCTGAACTTCTTCATCCCCTCGGGCAGCGGCCAGGCGTATGCCACCATGCCCATCATGGCGCCGATCGGCGACCTGCTGGATATCCGGCGCCAAGTCACCGTGCTGGCCTACCAGTTTGGCGATGGCTTTACCAACATGATCATCCCGACCAATGCCGTGCTGATGGGCATCCTGGGGCTGGCGGGTATCCCGTACGCTCGCTGGTTCCGTTTCATCATGCCGTTGATCCTCAAACTGCTGGCCGCATCCGCCATCGCTCTGATCGTCGCCGTAGCGATCGGCTACCAATAGGCGGTGCCCCGTTCTCTTATCAGCACCCGGCCACGAGCTTCTTGTCAATCAAGGTGGCCTTGCATGGATGACGCGGGCGGGGTCGGGATTCGTTTTCGGCCGACGATCAACACGTAGCTGAACTCGCCAGAGTT
>REEF01001029.1 GCA_007695205.1 Planctomycetaceae bacterium | reverse complement strand
CGCGCTGCGCCTTCTGCTGCTCCTCGAACTCCCCGCCGAAATAGACCGAAAAGCCGTCCGGCATCGGGAATTCCCGGAGTTCGGTTTCGATCATGCCCACCGCGTCGCCGAGGGCCAGTCCGCTCACCAGGTTCGCGGTGATGTAGGTCACACGCTGGTTGTTGATGCGGTTGATGCTGGGCGGTGTGCGGGTGAATTCCTGGGTGACGACCGCCGAAACGGGTAAAATGGCGCCTTCGCTGCTGCGTATGGATATGTTGTCCAGATCGAGGATGGAGAGCCGGTCTTCTGGACGCAGCCGCACCGTAATGGGCCACTCCTCGCCGTTGACGCGGAACATGCCCGCACGGGACCCGCCCACATTGGTCTGTATGGCGCGGGCCACCTCATTCACCCCAAGCCCGAGCTGTGCTATTTTTTCGCGATCGAAACGGATATCCTGCTGCGGGCTGCCCTCGCGCCGGTCGCGTTCCACATCATTCACCCCGGGAATCCGTTCCAGGATCGTTATGAGCTGGCGGGAAATCTCGTCGGCTGTTTGCAGGTTGTTGCCGCGCAGCTGGATCTGCAGGGACTCGCCCGCGTCTTCACCGCCGCCGCCGCCGCCGCCACCGCCAAAGACGCGCCGCAGCACCCAGAGCCCCGACCGCGCCGAGACGCTGATATGGGCGCCGGGGATGACACCCCGCAATTTTTCGCGGATATCATCCGCCAGGTCATAACTGGAAATGCTTCGCTGATCGGGGGGACGAAGCGTCAGGTCGATACGCCCTTGACCATTGCGGATATCCTTGGAGTAATTGACAATTTCGTCCTGCGGAATGATGGCCTGCACCACCTGGTCGAGCTCTTCCAGATACTGGTGCACCACCGCGATGTTGGTCCCGTCGGCCATGGTCATTTGGATACGGACCGCGTCGGCGTCCACCTGCGGGGTGAGTTCGTAGGGTATCGTGCGAAAGCCCAGGACCGCCAGTCCGAATAACACAAATACGCTTCCGGCGATGGCCAGCTTGCGGTTCAGCGCCCGCTGAAGCAGGTTGCCGTATCCGTTTTCCAGACGCTCAAACGCCCGCTGAAAACGCGTACGCCGCGCGGGATCCGGATCGACGGGCTTGACGGTCAGGATCTTGCTGCCCATCATGGGCACCAGCGTCAGTGCCACGATCAGCGAGCAGAACAGTGCAAATACGACCACAAGCGCCAGTTCCTTGAAAAGCAGGCCGGTAATCGTCTGCATGAACAGCACCGGCAGAAAGATCACGGTAGTGGTCAGGGTGGATGCGATGATCGCCCCGGAAACCTGGCGGGTGCCGGTCAGGGCGCTCTGGTTGAGATCCTTGCCGTTCTGCCGCTGCCGGACAATGTTCTCCAGCACCACAATGGCATTGTCCACAATGAGGCCCACCCCGAGGGCCAGTCCGCCGAAACTCATCAGGTTCAGGGTGAGCCCGCCGAAGTAGAGCAGCGCAAAGGTGGCGATGATGGATATCGGGATGGAGATACCGATGATGAGCGTGGTGGAGCCGTTGCGCAGGAAAGCGAACAGCACGATAATGGCCAGGATGCCGCCCCAAACGGCCGCATTGCGCACATTGTCAATGGACGATTGGATGAACCCGCTCTCGTCGGTGATCACGCGAAGTTCCAGGTCGGACCGCAACCGGTTGATGCGCTCCACTTCCCGGTGGATCTCCCGCGCGACGGCCACGGTATTGGCGCCGGTCTGCTTGCGGATGCCGAAACGGATGGTGGGACGGTCATCGATTTCAATATAGCGCCAGATATCCTGATACCCTTCCCGGACGTCGGCCACATCGCCGACACGGATCGGCGCGCCGTCGACGGTGGTAATGATCGTCTCCCGGATATCGTCCACGTTCTGGTATTCGCCGACGGAGCGTACGTACAGGTCGCTGAGACCGTCCTTGACATTGCCGCCCGGAAGGGTGACGTTTTCGCGTCCGAGCGCCTGCACCACGTCCATGGCGGTGAGCCGGCTGGAGATGAGCCGGTCGCGCCGCAGGTCCACCTGAATCTCGCGGTAGATCCCGCCCCAGAGGTCGATGGATCCGACGCCGGGGATCTGTTCAAAGTTCTTGGCCACTTCCCGCTCCAGTACCCGTGTCAGGTCCGACAGTTCGCGGTTGGACCGGGCGCCGATCATGACGATGGGTGCGTCATTGGGATCGAATTTCCAGATGCGCGGCGGGTCGGCGTCCTCGGGCAGGCTGCGCCGGAGCCGGTCCAGTGCCGCCCGCACGTCATTCGAGGCCTCGTCAATATTCGTACCCTGGGTAAAACTGAGGGATACCCAGCTGCGGCCTTCCGCCGAATTGGAACGCACCTGCTCCACGTTGGCGACCCCGGCCAGGGCATTTTCAACCTGCTCGGTGACAAGCAGCTCCATCTCCTCCGGTCCGACGTTGCTGTAGTTCACTACAACGCTGAGCTGCGGATATTCGATAGGCGGGAGCAGGTCGATGGGAAGGTACCGGAACCCGATGGACCCCAGCGTGATGACGATCAGGAAGATCATCATCGTGGTGACGGGACGTGCAACGGAGCGATCGGTTATGGACATGGCTTGCTGAATCTTAGGCGTCAGGAGTGTAATTGTTGTTCCGTTTGGCCATTTTTTCCTGGATGATGTCGAACAGGTCGCGGCTCTGCATCTGCTGAAGGTTGAGGATATGGTCCCAGTCGACCGGACGCACATTGGCCCGCTCGGCTCCCCGCAGCAGCAGGTTGTGCCCCAGCGTGACGACCCATGTGTCGTTCGGGATCCCGGCGATGCCCGAAACCTGGCGTCCGCGCGCAACGACATCCACCGGAACAAAACGGACCGGTGAGGTGCCCGTGAGCTCCCGCGGCGGGTCTTCACCCTCGAAAGTCAGCTCCTGCCCGACATTGTCCGCGATGAAAACGCCATGCGTGCCGTGATCGGGATGGTGGAAAATGGCGTTGTTCGGCACCAGGATAGCCTGCTCGCTTTCACCGTATTTGACCGTGACGGTCACAAACATGCCCGGACGCAGGAACCTGTCCGGGTTGGATACTTCAATTTCAGCGGTGGTCGTGTGGGTGACGGGGTTCAGGAACGGAGAGATGCGCGTGATGGTGCTTTCCATGGACAATCCGGTGACCGAAGAGGCGATAATGGCCGGCTGGCCGGGGAAAATGTATCCGGTCATGCTCTCGGTGAGCACCATCTCGATTTTCATGGACTCGGGATCGCCGATCTGGAACAGGCGGGTGGAAGAACTCACCTGTTGTCCGACTTCGGCATTCCGCAGGCCCAGTACCCCGTCCACCGGAGCGCGGATGATCGTGTTTTCAAGTTCGTTCTTCCGTTCATCGATGATTGATCGCGCCTGGTTTTTGCGGGCGTTGTTAAGGTCCAGCGTGGCTTCGGCGGCTTCCACTTCGGCCTCCATGTTATCGAGCTCGGCCTGGGTTTCCAGGTCGCGGCTCCGCAGCTGACGGACACGCTCCAGGGATGTTTTTCTGCGGTTGAGGTCCGCCTCGGCCTGGCGGACCTGGGCGCGGGCGATTTCATATCCGGCCTCGGCCTGGCGCAGCCGGTCCCGGGCTTCCACGTCACGCAGGCGGGCAAGGATGTCGCCCTCGCGGACGGTGTCGCCGTTGTTGGCCGATACTGCTGTGACAGGCGCTGAGATCTGCGGGTAGATATCGGTCTGGTTGCGGGCCCGCACCGAGCCGGTCAGCGTCTCCTCAAGCGGGAGGTTTCCGGTGATCACCTGGATGGCCTCCACGGTGGGTGCCCGGTTGGATTGCCCTTGCCGGGCCTGATCCCCATCATCCGAGCAACCGGTAAAGAGAACCAGCGTTGACAGGGTCAAAAAGGTTGTGAATAATTGCGCTCGCATGGAAACCTTCTAAAAAAGGTGAATTGGAATAAAAATTTGAAAAAAAGTGATGTCAGAATGACCTGACATGCACAAATGTGGCAAGCAAGAAATATGCCAAAAAAACACTTTGAGATACATTCGGCTGCGGTTCATGTCTGATCATGGTTTTGGTGGTACGCCTCTTGCTAAATTTTCATAAAAGCGATGGGCTGTCCGCCGAAATTCGGCTGAATCAGCGAAATATCGTTAACGATATTTCGCCATTAAAACGTAAACGACAGCATCCCGGTATGAAAACCGGCATCCGCAAACGCCAAAAAACCAACAAAAGACAATCAGCGCAACCTAATACACCAAATTACGACAAATCGTTTGCCCTGTTTTGTAAAAGGTTTTTAAAATATGTTCTTTTTGTGGCTGTAACGTCTTGATGTGCCTGCATTTTTGCATCAATCGCCGGATGACCCGGCG
>REEF01001027.1 GCA_007695205.1 Planctomycetaceae bacterium | reverse complement strand
CCCGCATCGATCAGATCGACGCTCAGGATCGCGCCTATCAGGAGCAGTTAGAACGTACGGGCAAACCGCCGCGAGCGCCCTACTGGACGTTGCCTCCGTGGGGAGAACGCGAGCGTCCAGCTCGCACGTTCTTCGTGCGGACCGACTGGAGCGAACCGAGCGACATCTGCACGGTGCAGGGGAACGAAGGCTTTGTCGCGGGACCTGTCACCGCGCCGCGTTATCGTCCGTTGGCGGTTTCCACCAATGGCCCGGCGCCGGAAGCGCTGATCAGTGAAGCGACGGGAAATCTGGTGGTCGTGGCCTGGGACTGGCGGCGGGGAGCCGAAGTACCCGGTGAACGAACGGTCCGCAGGGGCTCGTTCTTGAATTTCACGCAGGACGCGGACGTCATGCATCCCGTGACCACCCAGCTAAAGACGCTGGAAGAATACCGATTTAACTCGCGGGGCTTGGTCGTGGACATGCGGGGTGGCGAAGTCTTGATCGTCGACGACGACGGTGGCGAGAAGAAAGAACTGAGATCGCCCGCTGAGTTCATGTTGTTCGATGCGAGAGGGAATCTGATCGTCCGCAACGAAGTGAACGACACCGAGGATTATCGACGGCTGTTGTTCATCGAAGACGCAGGACCCACCGCCGGTGCCGGCATGTTTGGTTCGGGTTACGAAGGCGGTACGGATATGGGGTTCGGATCGCCAGGAATGGAAGGCTACTTCGGCCCGTGACGGAAGGTTCCTTGATCCGCTGAGCCCTACGGTTGGATCAGCCCATCGTTGAACACGTTCAGATCTCCCGCGGTAATCACGGGCGGCAGCGGTCTGGGGTGATCGTGCGTCACGGGTAGAGCCATGCGCCGATTGAACTCGGCGTACATCTCGGACGAATGCTCGAGCAAGATGCGACGTACTTCCAGGATGCTGCGAGGATGTTGGTGGACGTTCACGTGGTCGGCGTCGACTACAATCTCCGATTCGACGTCGTCCATCCGAGCGCTTTCCAGTGCGACGACCCCGTCGCCTCTCTCCGAGACTCGCCCTAAAAAAGTCTTTCGCGATACTTCGCCGACGATGTTGTGGTACTTCACCGCAGACGACCGCCTGGCGCTGAGCATCACTGGTAGAACGGGGGATTCGGGTGACAGGGAATCGATGCTGGTGGTCACGGTCAGCAGATCCGTATTGAGGAAGAAATCAGGATTATCGCGGATGATACGCGTCTTGACTTGCAGCATCGTGGCGGGCAGCGTGATCAGTTTGCGGCCCAGCCATCGGGTGTAATCATTGGCAAAACGACTGCCGCGATGCGGAGTGCCGATAGTGACGACTCGACGAATCGATGGATTCGGCTGGAAGAAAATGGTGCTGGCCAGCCGCTGGCGCATTTCCTCTTCCGCGTTCAATTCATCGAACGAACGGTCGCTCAGAATACGCCAGAAGTCATGGCCGCTGTCCAGCGTCTGCATCCGGGATACCAGCCCGCCCATGCTGTGGCCGATCAGCACCATCTGATCCAACGATTCCCACCGATGGTTTGGATCGATGATTCCCCGTGTTTGTGCCAGATCCTCGCGCATCTGAGCCGCCGTGATCCAAAAGGGCTGACCCGTCGGGTACATGTACGTCCAGAACTGGTACCGGTCACGGATCTCCGGCAAGGCTCGCAGGTCATTGATCATCTCCGACCACGTTTCCGGACTGGACCATAAACCGTGCACCATCAGCACGGGGATCTTGCGCGGATCGAAGGCTTCCAACATGTATAGCCCGCGAAGGTGGCTGGTACGGTTGGGATCCAAGAGTCCTGCGGTTGCGATGTTGCTGAGCCGAAATTCCGGGTTGTCCAGGTAAAAGCCCAACGGGGTTGTCAGGTCCGATTCCAAAGGCACGAAACGCCCGTTGATCTCGACAACATTCGAAGCCAGAGGATCCTGCAATTCCAATGCACAGACGATCACGTGCTGATCCCCTGCATGTGCCGAGGGACGTTCGACAGCTCGAAGAATGGCCGTCACCGGAACGCTCATCCCCCGCGGATAAAAACGCGACGCGGGATCCTGGTCGTCATCACCGCGGCGAACGGCGATCAACGGAACTCCCAACCCGTAATTCACGTGCCGATGCTGTAATCCGCGGACGTGATAATCCGAAACGAATTCAAATCGCTCTAAAGCCTGATTGCCCCACAGACCCCGCATCACCACTTGGACATCCAGACGATGCCCGTCGTGCTCCATCGTGTACGTTTCGCCGGGACGCAACTGGCCTTGCGTGTTGATGATCCGCAACAGATCCTCGAGCGACGCGTTGTACAGATCGCACGCCATCCGAAACTGCGGGTCGTAATAGCTGCGGGCCATCTCGAATCGCGGTGAAAACAGGTAGAGATAAGACTGGGCCACCGCTTCGGTGTACAGCTTCAGCGCCCGGGCAGTATTTCCCGACATCTGCGAACGTTTGCCCATGACATAGGCCAGTTCGGCGATCGCATACGTCTTCTCCAACGAGGGATCGTCACGATTCTCCTGCTGCAAGCTCTCAAGCGTACGGGTGGGAATCTCCTTGCTCTTGCTGCTCAAGTCGTATCGCTGCAGCAGTTGCTCAGTCCGGTGCGAAGGGCTCGGGCCGCTTTGAGATAAGAGATTGAGCGGTCCTTCTAGCGGGTTTCGAGGCGTCTTGCGAACCGATAGATACGAAGTGGACGAACAACCGCTGGCCAGGATGACCAACAGCAGAAGCTGCAAACCCATGCTCCACCGAAAAGCGGTTTGATTCATCATGCTAACGGTTGCTCGACAAGCTGATTCAAAGAAGGGCGGGAACAGTAGCCGAATCGGATGAAACGGGTCAAGAGGAAATGAGCCGTTTCTACCGGGTGCTCAACGTGCAACTCGCCGTATTCTTCCCAGATTATCCAGTCGCTACACGAATCAATTCGGGTACGAACGTCAAATCTCGGTCCTGCGCTCGCCGATGAACTAAGCGTCCACAGACGAATCGAGTCGATCCCGCAAACTCGGCAACCTGCCCAAATCACCCACCGAAAAGGCCCTGTTGGCGATGTCAGAACCAGAAAAACAGTGCACTTTGCTCGAAGAATTGGACCAAAGACAAGACGAAGTTCTAGCGGAACTGGAGGACTTGAACAGCCGCATCGAATGCCTGCTGAAGGATTGTCTGCAATACCGAGCCGACGAAGAAGACCTGGAGGACGAAAAATCATCCGCACGCCACGAAGCTCGCCGACCAGCCGCCTAATGCTGTCTTATACCGCGATTTGGTGCCATCGACCCGTACTTGGCGGTGAAACCTGGGTCCCGAACCCTCGCCGCTTGCCGCCAAGATCGTCAGGTTTTCCAGCCATCGGCCCAGATTAGACCATATTTGTGATTTGAGTGGGTGGCACCTATCGGAGAGGTGCCTATCGGAGAGGTGGTGCGTCTGGAGGATTTTGCCGGAAACGGCAGGCTTTTACTCAGGCAGCGGTTCGATGGTAGCGGACATCGAGCCTTGACAGCGAGCGATCAAGGAGTCGCGGCCGTATGCATGGATTTGATCGCGTTTCAGCTCAGCATGCTCTTTTGTGGTCGTCAGACAAATTGCTTTGCCTAACTTGTCCACTTGCTCAGCAATCTGAGAACCTCTTTCTTGGGGGTGACCGAACAGTTCTTTCATCATGCGGATCACGTACTCATACGTGTGTTCGTCATCATCCCAAAGGACCACATTGTAGCGAGGTTGCCGTTTGGGGCGGCTATCCTTCTCGGGGCGGCCTTTCTCGGGGCGGCGTCTGATGGCAGTCCTTTCTTCCACTTCGGCCACGGCAGTCAGAGTCTTGGAAGGCAAGATCTTTTCCTTTTTTGCTTGACCGGTTTGAAACAAGAAACCCGTTCACCGTGGAAATCCGCAGACGAGATCAGGTCGGCAATGGTCCTGCGGCCCAACAAGCATTATATTACATGGCTTTCACCCTGGAAGAGCCGATCAAGGTCGTCATGCAAAGAATCCATCAGTACTTGCAAGAGAATGGGCCGCGTTTCGAGCAGGATCTATGCAATTTTTTGCGAATTCCCAGCGTCAGCGCCGATACCCGATGCCGCGACGCGATCGGCCAAGCGGCCGAGTGGTTAAAAGACCATCTGACCGCTTTGGGGTTGACCGCTGAGTGTATTGCCACGGACGGATGCCCCCTTGTTTTTGCGCAATCCCCCCCAGTCGATGGTGCACCCACCGTATTGGTTTATGGTCATTATGATGTACAGCCACCTGAACCATTAGAGCAGTGGACGACTCCGCCGTTTGAGCCGACGATACGCGACGGCAGCGTTTATGCTCGCGGCGCGACCGATGATAAA
>REEF01000390.1 GCA_007695205.1 Planctomycetaceae bacterium | reverse complement strand
GCTTCCCATGTGGTAGATCGTCGGCCGAAAACGACTCCCGACCCCCCTGTCCTCTCGTGCAACATCGCCATGCCTGAAAAAACTTGGGGCGGGTGCTTGGGCACCGTCAGCTTGCACGAACCGGGCTGATCGACTAGCCTGATCACGTGGGGCAAATGGTAAAAACTTCGGGGAGATCCATGCGATGAAACCAATGTGGGGTTGGCTGCTGATCAGCATGCTGACGATCAACAACACGATCGCAAACGAAAGAATTCACGTGGCAGCGGAACAAGGCACGGTGACTGTTCGGCGGGGAGACCAAACGTTGCTGGTCTATCAGAGCGAGCCAAATCCATACAAGGTCTACGTGCATTCCCTGATGACACCCGCAGGCCGTCAGATCCTCCGCGATTCCCCCGACGATCATGTGCACCACCGCTCGCTGATGTATGCCATCGGCGTCGATGGCGTCGATTTCTGGCACGAAGCTCCTTCGGCTCGGCCCGGCCGACAGATCCCGACCGGCTCGCTCACCACCCGATCGGCATCGTCCAATGGACGCTGGCAAACCACCATCGAACAGGATGTCGACTGGAAGGATGCCGACGACCAAGTGTTGCTGCGCGAGACGCGTCGGCTGAATCTGGACGGGGGCACCCTGCCGGATGCGACCCTGCTGGTCTGGGACAGCCAACTGCGCACGCCGGAGGGGAAGGATCAAGTCGAACTGTGGGGACGACACTACTTCGGACTGGGGCTGCGGATGATCCCCTCGATGGACCAGGGCGGCAAGGTGTTGCGATCGACGGAGGAAGCGGACCAAGCGGTTCGCGGCACCGAACAGCTTTCCTCGGGCCCATGGTGCGGTATCACGGCAGCGGCGGATGGTCATCCGGTGACCGTCGCCATGTTCGATCACCCTGAAAATCGGCCCCAGGCTACCTGGTTTACCATGACCGGACCGTTTGCCTATCTTTCGGCCACCTTGGGTTGGAATGACGAAAAGATCGCACTGACCGCCGAGGCTCCGCTTCGACTGCGCTACGCGGTCGTCTTGTGGGATGGCGAAAAATCACCGGCCGAGATCGCCGAAGCCTACTCCCTCTGGGTGGACCAACTATAAGGCCAAGGTCATTGTTCCTCCCGCGTTGTAGGACGGGCATTCCTGCCCGTCTTCCGGTCCTCGTCGGCTGCGGGTATCATCGAGGGCTGTTTTTCACGATCGACTTTCCTTGGGTAACCATCTCAGGACCGCATCACGGGGGGCTTTCGTCGCATGATCGAACAATGGGTATTGGATGCGTATCAGGAAACGGACCGGCTGATGCGATTAGCAGGTCTTCGCGAGGGGAGGGGAACTTGACACCGGTGACAGCGACGGCAGACCTCGAACACGAGAAACGGCTGGCTGCGGCCAGGAGCTTGGAGTTTGTCCAGGACGGCATGTACCTGGGATTGGGCTCCGGATCGACAGCAACCATCATGTTGCAGATGCTGGGTCAGCGAGTGCGCCAGGGGCTCCGCGTGGCGGGTATTCCCACATCGGAAGCATCGCGGCGATTGGCCCGACAAGCTGGGATTCCCTTGCTAGGATTCGATCAAGTCAGCCAGTTAGATCTGACGATCGACGGTGCCGACGAAGTGGATGGGAATCTGGATCTGATCAAAGGTGGCGGCGGCGCCCTGCTGCGGGAAAAGATCGTCGCGTCGCTCAGCCGTCGCGTCGTCATTATCGCCGATTCCGGCAAACAGGTGACGCGACTGGGCGGTTTCCCGCTGCCGATCGAAGTGGTCCGGTTCGCATGGCAGCCGGTGGCCAATCGCCTTCGGAAACTGGGCGCCGAGACCCAGTTGCGTCTTGATCCCGACGGCAATCCGACGCTGACCGACGAGGACAATTATATCCTGGATTGTGATTTCGGACCGATCGACGACCCGGCGGAATTGGATCGCACACTGAACGCGATGCCCGGCGTGATGGAACATGGACTGTTCGTCGGCTTGGCCGACGTGCTGATTATCGGTCAACACGATGCGTCGCGAGTGATCGAACGTGGATGATTTTTCGATTTTGGCGGGGGAGCATACCATGACCAACCGACCGTTGACCGACCAGCAGGTGGCAGCGTTTCATGAAGACGGCTACTTGTTTATCGAGAACTTTCTGGTCGACGAAGAGACCCGTTTGCTTCAGCAGGCGTGCCGAGCCGATTCGGTCATGCAGCAGCATGCCATGGACGTGCGTGATTCGGCAGGGCGCCGCACGAACCTGTCGTTGTGGAACCATCCGGGCGACGACATCTACGGCATCATCGCGCGAAGCGCACGGATGGTCGATGCCGTCGAACAATTGCTGCAGGACGAGGTCTATCACTATCATTCGAAGTTAAGCGCGAAGGAACCGAAGATAGGCGGCGCCTGGGAATGGCACCAGGACTACGGGTACTGGTACAACAACGGGTGCCTGTTCCCGGACATGTTGAGCGTGTTTATCGCGATCGATCCCTGCACCAAGGAAAACGGCTGCATGCAGGTGCTTCGCGGGTCGCATAAGATGGGGCGGATCGATCACGGGTTTGCAGGCGAGCAGACCGGTGCCGATCTGGAACGCGTCCAGCAGGCCAAGAAGCGGCTGGAATTGGTCTATTGCGAGATGAAGCCCGGAACTGCCTTGTTCTTCCACGGAAACACGCTGCACACCTCCGAAGCGAATCTGAGCGAGCATCCGCGTTGGGGACTGATCTGCTGTTACAACACGAAGAGCAACAATCCCTACAAGGAGCACCACCATCCCGGGTATACACCGTTGCACAAGGTCCCGGACTCGGCGATTCGCGAGACTGGCGCGAAACCCACCGCAGCGACGCAACGGTTCCTTCAGCAGGATCGAGACGATACGACCCGACGAATGGAAGCCGAAGCGAGCGGATCATGAGCGGCACGCCGGACCCCTGGCTGGACCTGAACTACCTGCCTCGCTTGCCGGCAGACAAGAGCCCGGCGATCGGCTGCATCGGTGCCGGGTTTATCATGGCTGATTGCCATCTGGTCGCTTACCGTCAGGCGGGGTTCCAACCGCTGGCCATCGCATCACGCCATCCCGAACGGGCTCGCCAGGTTGCTGATCGGCATGGGTTGACCGCTTATGACAGCTACCAGCAAATGCTGGAGAACCGGGACCTGCAGGTGGTCGATATCGCCGTCCCCCCGGACGTGCAATTCCAGGTAATCCGCGACATCGTCGACCGTCACCCGCACATCCGTGGCATCCTGGCCCAGAAGCCGCTGGGGGTCGATTACGCCCAGGCCGCTCGGATCGTCCAAATGTGCGAGGCGGCGGGAATCACGCTGGCCGTCAACCAGAACATGCGTTACGACCAGTCGATCCGCGCCTGCAAAGATCTGTTGAATCGCGGACTGCTGGGCGAACCGGTATTCGCCAGCATCGACATGCGCGCCATCCCGCACTGGATGCCCTGGCAGCAACGGCTGGGCTGGGTTACCCTGCGGATCATGTCGATCCATCACCTGGATACCTTCCGCTACCTGCTGGGCGATCCGCGTCGCGTGATCGCCAGCATCCGCCCCGATCCCCGGACCAGCCAACAGTTCGAACATCGCGACGGGATCTGTCTGTACATCCTGGAGTACGATCATCATCTGCGTGCGGCGGCCTGGGACGACGTTTGGACGGGGCCGGCCCGCGAGGGGGCCTTGTCCGATCTGGGCATCCGCTGGCGCCTCGAGGGGCTGGACGGAATGGCCCGCGGTACGATCGGTTGGCCCGATTATCCGCATCGCACTCCCAGCACCCTGGATTTCACCACCTGCCATCGGCCCGGCTATTGGTTCCAGCCGCGGTGGGACGAAGTCTGGTTCCCGGACGCCTTCGTCGGCCCCATGGCCCAGTTGCTGGTCGCGCTGGAAGAAGGTTCCGAGCCGGAGATCAGCGGTCGCGATAATCTGGGGACGATGGCGCTGGTCGACGCCTGCTACTTGTCCGCCCAACAACACCGAGGCGTCGAGTTGGCAGAAATCACCTCCGCCCACTCGACATAACCCCTACGTTGCATCAAGCTCGCGCGTTGATCGTCCAGCAGCGATCGAGATCTTCGGTCCGCGTTTCGTCCAGCCGCGCGGAATGAGTGATCCTCGCATTGTTGATCAGGATATCCAGTCGCCCGAACTTGTCTCGGGTTGTCTTGATCAGTTCCACAATGGATGCTTCCCGAGCCAGCACATACAACGGGACCGAATCGGCGACCTGCTCAGACAACCGATCGGCGAGCCGCGGTTCGCACACCACCGAGGCCACCTGCAGAAAACTGGCCAGCAAACGCTCGGTCACCAGCAAACCCTCGACCACAAACCACGATCGA
>REEF01000312.1 GCA_007695205.1 Planctomycetaceae bacterium | reverse complement strand
ACTGACCCATCTGCATGCCGAGGTCAGGACGGCAGCCGCACAGAGACGTAGCGAAATCCAGAGCGACCAGGGCGATCTGGGCGTCCGGGGCAGGTAGCCATCAGCAGCCCTGGGCGCGATTCATCACTCAGGCGTCATCTACCCCATCCACGGAAACAGGCTGCCCAACCAGGTAGCCACGACTTGCTGCGTGTCCAGCACCAGGGCATCGTCTCGTCCAAAGCCCCGTTCACTGACCCGAATCTGATCATCCAGTTGCCAGCCACGCTCATGGGTCTCCCGGAGGTGTTCCAGCGGCGATTCGGCCTCGCTCTCAGTGCAAACCGTGTTGCCGCCGGTGGTGTCCTCCGTCGAAGAGGGTTTCCGTCTTGAACAGCTCGTGGCGACCGTCGCCTGCGACCTCCTGGAAGCGGTTGCGGAACTCGGTCAACTGCTCGTCGGTCATCGGCCGGAATTCGCGGCCGACGCGCAGCGATTGCTCCAGATCGGCCTGAGTGCGGATGCCGGTCACCACCGAGCAGACGGGCAGCGACAGGGCGTACCGCAGCAGCTCGTCGCCCGTGGCCAGTCCGATCCTGGCCAACCGGGCGTTCTGGCCGTCGGGGCTGCCGCCCAGGCACTTCATCCCGATCACGCCCGTGCCCTTCTCCAGGCACACCGGGATGACCTGGTTGGTAAAGCTGCGGAAGAACCAGTCGCAGACGTTGATCGGCATCTGCGAACTGGCCCACACATAGGGTTTCGCCAGCATGCTGAGAAACAACCGCGGGTCTTTGTGGCCGGTGAATCCGATGAACCGTACCTTGCCGGCTTTTTGTGCTTCCAAGGCGGCTCGCAAGCCGCCTCGGTCGAAGACCCAATCCGGATCGTTGTCGTAGTTGATTTCGTGGAACTGCCACAGGTCGATGCAATCGGTTTGCAGACGCCGCAGGCTGTCGTCCAGGCACGCCATCGTGCCTTGGTAGTCGCGCTCGCAGTTCTTGGTCATCAGAAACACCCGGTCGCGGCGGTCCCGGACCGCCCGGCCCATCAGTTCCTCGGCATAACCGTCGTGATAATCCCACGAGTTGTCGAAGAAGTTCAGTCCGTTGTCGATGGCCTCGTGCATGATCCGGATCGCGGTCGCTTCGCCGGTATCCTGAGCCGCCTTGGCAATGTGCCACCCACCCAATCCCAGAATCGAGATCTTCTGGCCCGTTTTACCCAACGGCCGGTGAGAGACGCCTGGCGAGTCGTCTTGGGCGGCCAGTAGCGAGTCCGCCAAGGCGGTCCAGGCCAACCCGGCCGTCAGTCCCGTCTGCAGAAACCTGCGCCGATTCGATGGTGCCGACTGTCTCGTCATCGTTGGTCCTCCGTCATGCTCAAAGAAAAACGTCGCCACCAGCCGCCAATCCTTCATGGTACCCGAACAGGGACCGGATGGGTAGCCGGCATCGCGCGCGGAGCGATTTGCGAAACCGCCGGCTCTCCAGCCTTCAGCCGGGAGCCAGCTACCACGCCAGCGCCTCCGGTTGGGCGTTAAACGACGGGAGACGGGGCGCTGGGTTGGAAGGCCGACCCCCCTTCGCGCCGTTCTACTTCCTCACCGAATCGGTTCGCCCAGCGAACGGATCTGGACCCAGGCTCGAGGCGGCGGTGATTCGGGCCCCTGACAGGCGAACCCGATCCGGTTGTCGCCTTGCACCAACTGCGGCGGAGTACGGCCCAACAGCACCTGCTCCAGCAGTTCGCCGGCTGGTCCGTACCGCCGGACCTCGCCGGCCGGACAGGCTTCGATGTACTGGACGCTGCCAACGTCCGGTTCCGCCAAAAGTTCCGAACCGCCCAGGATGCTGCTCACCGCGAGTGCAACCACGGGAAGAAAGCGGCAGTTTCTCGGATTCTGAATTCTACAAGTCATCGCGAATTTCTCCGAAGCAATCCAGTATTCGCTGCGCCCTTCCGCGCAGCTTCCTTGAGGTTCGCCGGGGGGTACTCCCGATGCGGTGTATCCTACCACGCCAAGGCGAATCGAAAAACGGCTCTCCGCGAAACGTTGCTTCCAGTTTGCCGATCCATACGGACTTCATTTTTCTGCCCCATTTTTCTGCCAGCCATCCGGGACAGCTCAAGTCGGCCGCCTGTCAGGGCCTTGACCTCCTGGCGCAGCCAATGGGGAACCCCAGCTATGCCCCCCCCCTTAGAATCCAACCGTCTCAGACCTCCGCGATCCGCAGAGACCCTATCGGGATCGCTACGAAATAGCCATAGCTGGTAACGTCAAACCACCCGACCGTATAAATCCAAAGGCGTTCTCGAGGATAGCCTAAAAGCTGGGTGTCCCCTGAGTTTGTCGAAGGCGTCTTACGAGCGGAGCAGCCGCTGGAAGATCTGCTGTCGTCGCTGGTCGTGCGGTAAGCGGGCAGGAAAATTGGGGCAGGAACATGAGCGATGAGACTCACTGGCCGACCATCTACGAACCCATCGAGACGGCCGGCCAAACTCAGTTTGGGCCTTGGCCCACGTCTTTCGTGCGAATCTTCAGAGTCCCACTCAGAACCCATTCGGCATGCGTAGCCTGCGGTCCTCCCGCTAGGAATCTTCACGTGCATGTCGACGAATCGGACCGCTTCCAAGTCAAAAAAGGCAGGGCCCAGAGCGGGCCCTGCCTAGTTTTCAGCGGAACAGTTATTTGGGCGAAATCACCGCATCGATGACGTGGATGACGCCGTTGGAGCAACCGATATCGGTCTTCACAACGTTCGCGCCATCAACCGTGACTTTCCCATCGGTAACCTTGATCGAGACCTTCGAGCCTTGGACCGTGGTCGCCTCCGTCAGCTTGACCACATCCGCGGCCATGACCCTTCCGGCAACCACGTGGTAAGTGAGGATGCCTACCAGTTTCTCCTTGTTTTCCGGCTTCAGCAGGTCCTCCACAGTACCCTTTGGGAGCTTCGCAAACGCCTCGTCCGTCGGCGCGAAGACGGTGAAGGGACCTTTTCCCTTCAACGTTTCGATCAGGTCGGCAGCCTCCAGCGCCGCGGCAAGCGTCTTGAAACTCCCGGCCGCGACCGCCGTGTCGACAATATCCGAGCGCATCTTTTTCTTCGCCCTGCCTTCCGCGGCAAAGCCAGTCGCAATCGCCACCAAGCCCACGACAGCGGCGAGCGACAACACGAAAGTAACTCTCTTCATCTCTCAGGCTCCTTTGAAAAACCCCTTTGGGAAGTTGGAACACGCGCGGCCAAGAACAAAAAAAACCGACGCGGTCGAACACTCGAAAGCGTTCCACCACGTCGGCTTACTCTTCAACGAGCCCCCCGGCACAGCCAAGTTGCTCTTCATCTAGTCATCCGACGACTTCAGATTGATGTGGGTCAAAGCCGCACTAAGACTCATCCTAGGCCCAGGAGCGAAGAATACAAGTGGGGCAAGCAATTTGATCTCGAATTTCCAACCGATTTCCGAGTCAGTCACTGTCAGTCGCACCCCAATTGAACTACAAACTGGCAAAGAATGTTGTTGAACAGTCCACCGTTAACTCCGCCGCTTGCTGGGCGACGGGCCAGAAAATGCGTAAACTGGCTGCGGCCAGCAGTTTTTCATCAGTTTCCCCGTCCGATCGTAGGTAGAACACGCTGCTGGGATCCCGCCCTTCAGTCTCACCGGCGACCAGCACCCGCGGCATGCCGTCCTGGCCCATGATCAGTTCTGCGGGCAGCCATTTGCCGCCGTAGTGCAACTGGACGTCGATGGTGGTGTTCATGTGGTGGATCACTCGTTCGTGCAGTTCGACCGTGCCGATGATGACGCCGCGGCCAAGCCATCGCCGCTTACATTGTCGATGTTGTGCTCTGCCATTTTCGCAATTTCCTCGGCGGCCGAATAGTGGCCCAATGTGCAAGCCTGTGGCAGCTTACGAAACAATCACCTACAGGATGCCAGCGGCATCACACGCCTTCTCCAGCTCCCCCTTCAGTTTGTAGGCGAAATTCCGGGGTTGCTCCAGCAGATCGACATCGCCGACCTGGCACCCCTGGTAGATCACGTGGGGCACGCTGTTCTCGAAACTGCGTATCCCTTGGATCGTGTGACTCTTGACTTCCAGCACGAACACGCCGACGCCTTCGATCCAGGCCACGGCATCTTCGGGACGGGCTTGGCAGCCCAAATTGCAGATTTCGGCTTCGATCAGCACCACAACCTTGCGGTCCGGGAAGGCTTCCAACAATCCGTGCACCGCGCGACACAGGGCAGCAGTGTGAGCATTGCGCAGGCGGTCCAGACGCTCGACGTTCTTGACCTCGGCATCCGGGTGGTGCTTTAGGGCACGCTCCAAGTGAGCCAGTTCCGTCAAGCATTCGTCTTCGTTGTTCATGCCT
>REEF01000665.1 GCA_007695205.1 Planctomycetaceae bacterium | reverse complement strand
GAGCCGCTTCCCATATGGTTGATCGTCGGCCGAAAACGACTCCCGACCCCGTTGCTCCCGCTTTTGTTCTACGTCCTGAACCCCATCCGCCTCGTCCGGATGATGAATCAGATTTCAGCAGCTACCACAGGAGATGGAATCCGATGAAGACACTTCTCACATGGGCGACCGTTGTCGCAACGCTGGTCACTACCACCGCGCTTTCGAGCGAATCGTCGAACGTGGATCGGGTCCTACGAGCGGGCGCGTTTGCGATCGACATCACGCCGACCAAGTTGCCTGTGCCCGTCAGCGGCGGCATCCTGCCTCGGTTCGTGTCGGACATCTACGATCCGTTACACGCTCGCTGCCTGGTGCTGGACGACGGGCAAGCACAGATAGCCATCGCCATTGTCGATAGCCTGCTGCTTTCACGCGAACAGGCCGACAAAGCCAAAGAGCTGACCCGCCAGGCGACGGGCATTCCGTCCGGCCGCATCTTGATCGCTGCGACGCACACGCACTCGGCGCCGGCGGTGATGGCCGCCCATGCGACCGATCCGGACGAGGACTACGCGGAGTTCATGGTCGCGCAGATCGCGAAAGGAATTGCCGCAGCCCAAAAGAATCTCCGACCGGCTCGGATCGGTTGGGCCATGGGCCAAGACGACAAAAACGTGTTCTGTCGGCGTTATTTGATGAAACCCGGTACGGCCGCGACCAATCCGTTCGGCGGGACGGAAAACGACCAGGCCCAGATGAACCCCGGCCACAACAATCCGAATAAAATCAGACGCACCGGACCCGTCGATACCGATGTGGCGGTGCTGTCGATCCAGACCAGGGATGGTCAGCCGCTCGCGCTGTTATCCAACTACTCGACGCACTACGTCGGCGCCCCCCCGATTTCTGCGGACTACTTCGCTGTCTTCTGCGACAGGATCGCTGACATGATCGGCGCTAACGACGTTTCTCCTCCCTTCGTTGCCATGCTGTCGAACGGAACCAGCGGCGATGCGAACTGTATCGATTTCGAACGATCCGAACGTCGCCAATTCGATCGGTTCACGGTCGGTGAAGACGTCGCTCGAGCCGCGTTCGAGGCTTATCAGACGATCCAATACTACGACTGGGTACCGTTGGTGGTCGAGGAGCGGCTGTTGACGCTTGGTGTGCGCATGCCGAGCGAAGCGGAGGTGGCTGAAGCCAAGGCGGTCGTGGCCGAGTTGCCGGAGGGCCGACCACGGAACATCATCGAGTCGTATGCCCGAGAGACCGTATTGCTGAGCCAGATGCCGTCGTCTCACG
Organism: Planctomycetaceae bacterium; assembly: GCA_007695205.1. Lineage (GTDB taxonomy): Bacteria > Planctomycetota > Planctomycetia > Pirellulales > Pirellulaceae > SKKK01. The sequence continues at coordinate 3,092 of REEF01000665.1, read as the reverse complement.
AGTTGAAACTGCAGGCAATCCGGATCGGCCAGTTAGGGATCACGGCTTTGCCTGTCGAGGCCTTCGGCAGCACGGGACTGGAAATCAAACAAAGAAGTCCCCTGAAGCCCACCTTCAACATCAGCCTTGCGAACGGTTATTCCGGTTACGCACCGCCGCCGGACCAGCACAAACTGGGTGGTTACACCACGTGGCGTGCGCGGACCAGTATGCTGGAAGTACAGGCCGAGCCCAAGATTGTGGCGACGACACTGGAGTTGCTGGAAAGCGTCGCCAACCAGCGAGCCGACGAGCAACTGCGAGCGTCTCCCTAATCGTAAGTAACCGGCCAGGCGTTCTTTCCATCACGGTGACGTTGCAGGAGTGAGGGCAAAGGGGTCGGGAGTCGTTTTCGGGCAACGGTCAACCACATGGAAAACGCCTTCCCCGAAAACGACTCCCAACCCCTTCGGCCGATTCCACCAAAAAGTACCTGGCCGGGTGCTTATTGAAAACGTACTGTTCCTGTCCCACCATACCATCGCCCCACGCGAGTCCCGCATGAAAACCCTGCACGTGTTACTTGTCATGTTCAGCCTGGTGGTCGTCGGTCGTTGGATCCCGGCGGCATTGGCAGAACCGGTTACCTTTTACGTCGCGCCCGACGGCAACGACGCTTGGTCGGGCCGTGTGGCCGAGCCGAATGCGGCCGCGAACGACGGTCCATTCGCCACGATCGGACGGGCGCAGGACTCGCTGCGCGCGCTGCGCAGTGACGGGGTGCTTCCCGGCTCGGTCACCATCCGCATCCGTGGCACGCATCGCCTTGCGGAACCGCTGGTCATCACGCCCGACGATTCCGGCACGGCCGAGACCCCGGTGACGTTTACGGGTTACCAGGGGGAGAAGCCGATTCTGTCGGGCGGCCGGCCCATCACGGGTTGGCAGGAGGCTGCGGGCGGTGTCTGGACCGTGCAGATTCCCGAGGTCCGGTCCGGCGAGTGGCGGTTCTTGCAGTTGTTCGTCGATGGTTCGCGAAGACGACCGGCTCGATCGCCCAACACCGGCTACTATCGCATCGCCGAACTGTTACCCGGCCCACCCGACCCGCGCGCCAAACCGATCGCCCGCGACAAGTTCGTGTTTGCGCCCGGCGATCTCCGGCCCTGGTCGCGACTGGACGATGTGCGCGTCGTCCTGATGCACTCGTGGGAGACGTCCATCCATCCGATCAAGTCGATCGATACCGAAACGAACATCGTTCGGTTCACCGCGCCGATGAGTGAATGGTGGAGCATCGGGTACTGGGAGCCCCATCAGCGTTACTACGTAGAAAACGCCCTGGAATTCCTGAACGAACCGGGCGAGTGGTACCTGGATCGAACGAGCGGCGTGCTCAGCTACATGCCGCTACCCGGCGAAGACCTCCGGCAGGTCGAGGTGATCGCCCCGGTGCTGACCGAGCTGGTCCGCCTGGACGGCAATGCCGAGGAAGGCCGCTTCGTCGACCATGTGGTACTGCGCGGTTTGACCTTGCACCATGCCGATTGGGAGCTGGCGCCCGAGGGCAACAGCAGCACCCAGGCGGCCGTGACCGTGCCGGCGGCCGTCATGGCCACGGGCGCAAGGCACTGCGTGCTGGAAGACTGCGAAATCGCCCAAGTGGGCACGTATGGCGTTTGGTTCGGCCGCGGCTGCAAGGACAACCGCATCGAGCGGAACCACATCCATGACCTCGGCGCCGGCGGCGTGCGCATTGGCGAGGATCGCATGGCCGAGCACGATGTGGCCGAGGCCAGCCGAAACGTCATCACGAACAACTACATCCACGACGGCGGCCACGTGTACGCCGCAGGCGTCGGGCTGTGGTTGGCGCAGAGCAGCCACAATACCATCTCACACAACGAAATCCACAGCTTCGACTACTCCGGTATCTCGCTCGGCTGGACCTGGAGCGAGGCCCCCAACCGAACTCATAACAATACCATCGAGTACAACCATGTGCATCATGTGGTCCGCGGTGTGCTGAGTGACGCTGGCGGCATCTACACCCTGGGCGTCCAGCCCGGCACGGTGATCCGCAATAACGTCTTCCACGACATCTGGCCGTACATGGGCAGGCCCGCCATGGCCTGGGGGATCTATTTCGACCAGGGTAGCCGAGGGATGCTTGTGGAAAATAACATCGTGTACCACACACTCACCGGCGGGCTGATGAATACCGGCAAACCGGGAAACACCGTCCGCAACAACATCTTTGCGCTCAGCGCCCGGCACGCCGTGTGGCGTTGGCGCTTGCAGGACGGTCCTCCGTCGACGGTCGAGCGGAACATTTTCTACCTGACCCAGGGCGAGCTATTTCACGACGACGCCGGACGTACGGACGATCGCACCCAATGGGACCACAACCTGTACTGGCGGACCGACGACCAGCCGCTGGAGTTCTACGACCAGACGTTCGCCGATTGGCAGGCCCGCGGGCTGGGCCGAAACTCGCGGGTAGCCGATCCGAAGTTCGTCGACCCGGCCCGGTTCGATTTCCGCCTTCAGCCCGACTCGCCAGCGCTGGAGTTGGGCTTCCAACCGATCGACACCAGCCGCGTGGGTTTGATCGGGCCGTCCGAGTGGCGCGAGTTGCCCGGGCAGATCGAGTTCCCGGCCACCGTGCTGCCCCCGCCCCCAGCCCCACCCGAGCCGACGCCGATCGACGATGGCTTCGAGACGACGCCGGCCGGCCGTTTGCCCGCGCTGGCCACGGTGGTGGAAGAAGGGCGAGGCGACCAGGTTCGCGTCACGGCGAAGCAAGCCGCCTCTGGCCAGCACAGCTTGAAGATCCTCGACGCCCCGGGGCTTGAACACGCTTTCAACCCGCACTTCTTCTACACGCCAAACTTTCGTACCGGCCGAGCCGTGTTCAGCTTCGACGTGCGTCTGGAGCCCGGCGCGATCCTCGCCCACGAATGGCGCGACGGCTCGTCGCCCTATCGCTCGGGGCCATCGCTGCGGATCACCGCCGGAGAGAAGCTTGTGGCCAACGGCCGTGAACTGCTCGAAGTGCCCGTCGGCGAGTGGTTCCGTGTCGAGATCGCCAGCTCGCTGGGCGACGGTTCGAC
>REEF01000599.1 GCA_007695205.1 Planctomycetaceae bacterium | reverse complement strand
CGTTTGCTGAGGTGCTGAGTTCAGTTCTTCGCCTCCAATAAACGGCCTGATTACTTTGGCATTTCGAGGGTCTTTTTGGATAAGTCGATGCATCTCAGCCAGGGAAGTCGCGACGCCGCTGGTGTCCTTATTGTCGAACGTGAAGCCCATTCCGCGCAAGACGCTGCCCTGAAAACATCGATGGGCATTTGCTCGTTGCCTAAAGGGATCAACGTGATTACCACGATGAAACAGATATGCTGTAATTACTTCTACTGGCTTCCCATCCAGGAAGCGCGATCCATCAGCAGTCCCCTTTTTTGCGTGGACAACACTAACAACAACAGCCGCCTCACCTGGCCATTTCACTCGTTTTCTTGCTGCGTAGATGGAACCGCCGTTTGTGCAGATGAAGGTCAGACCTGAGTTTCTCGTATCGCCCTGTCCGATCGTGTTTGTTGCGATCAGACCGGAGGTGCCGTTGTGTCGAATGAGCGAAAACGCCTGGCGGAAGAAAAACGCTACAAGATCACACTTCCCGCCACTTCGCGGAAACATGGTCCGTAAATAATCTGTGAAGCCTTCAGGATTTCCAGCAGTAATAGTGACGTGGCCCGCAAACGGCGGATTTCCGACAAACGCATCAAAACCACCATTCTCCCTTGAAAACACTTCCGGAAATTCGATCTCCCAATGAAACGGGGGAATTGGATGCTCGCCGGTTCTCAGGCTCGCGGCGGCTTGGGCGATGCGGTTGCGAATTTCGACGTCGAACTTGCCTTGCTGCAGGTTCTGGTAGTGTTGGGCAACGTCGGCTAATAGGTGTTCGCGGTGCTGGTCGCGCTCCTTTTTCTTCGAACCGGCAAAAAAGGCACTCACGCAGGCGTCGGCGGTCAGACGGACGATGTTCAACGCCTCGTCGGCGACGGCTAACCGCTGCTCCTGGTCGCGGTACGGGACATCCTCGCGGGCGTTCAAAATCTTCGCGCGAGCCTCGGTGGCTCGGTCCAGCCGCTTCTGGATCAGCTCTTCGCCAAAGGTCTTCTGCTTCTTCGGTTCCCAGTGAAAGCCGATGATCTGGCGGCGGGTCAGACCGACCAGCGAATCGCCGTGACGTAACGAGTGGTCCAGGAACGTGAACGGATGGGCCTTGGCCAGCGTCACCAGCCACAGCGATAATTTGGCCAAATCGACGGCCATCGGGTTTTTGTCCACGCCGTACAGACACCGCTGGGCGATCAGACGCCGGGCGTACAGCACTTCGTCTTCGTCGGGAGGGATCAGGGATTGGGGGTTCGGGGTCAGGGAATCGGCATGAGCGGCCCAGGATTCGACCAGTTGGTCGGCCAATTGGCGGCAGGCTTCGACCAGAAATGCGCCCGAGCCCATCGCCGGGTCGCAGATCTTCAGGTCCAGGATCTGCGACGGATGCGGCACTCCCACACGAATGGCCGCCGTGTGATTGTCGGCCCGCTGTTGCTCCAGTCGCTGCCGCTCCGCGATTTCGCCTTTGGTCAGTCGTCTTCGCAATTCCTTTGCAATCGGATTCGGTTGAACCACCGAGGCACGGAGAGACGGAGAAGAGCTGTCCGGAGAACCGTCCTGGTCGTCCCGCTGCGCCTGGGTGGCTCCGTGATTCGTTTCGTCCGGATGAGTTACCAGTTGTTTCAGAATCGGTTCCAAGGTTGTGCGCACAATCGGCTCGGTCAGCGAGCGGGGCGTGTAGTGCGAACCGCTGCGCCGCCGTTCGTCGGACGGCTGGAAGACCATCGATTCGGCGGGGACGATGGCCGGTGTCACGGGCCAGGCGATCTTCTTGTCCAACGCGGCCAGCAGTTCATCGATCGACGTGGCGGCTTTTAGCTCGTCGAGCGCTTTGCCCGTGATTTTCTGGTCGGTCCGTTCGTTGATCCATTTGGCTCGATCTTTGGCCTCGGTCGCCAGCAACACTTCCAGGTTGATGGTCGCGGGTGCACCGTGCCGCTTGACGGGCTTGATCGCGATCGATCTGCCGTCGGCGACTTGCAGTTCGAATCCCATGACAGCTTCGTAAACGCTGCCGATTTGTTCCACGTCCAGCGTCCGGTAACTGAGCCGTTCGCCGTCCAGGATCAGAAGAGCTGTCAGAACGTCGTAAACGACCCCGTCGCTGATCCGTGGGATCTGGATTTCCGAGTTCAGCTCTTCGGCAGAATCGATATTCACATCGCCGTCGTCGTAACGGCCTTCCAAAAACGGGTAACGATTCGGATCGAACAGGTATCCCTTGCGTCCCGGAATCGCAAGGTCGCCGTGCTGACCTCCTTCGTAGATCAGCCGAAAGAGCGTCAACAACTGGGCCCAAGCGCCGAAACGCTGGTGCATCGTATCGGGAAAGCGACCTTGATCGCCGCGCAGGCGTTCGAACAGCCCCGTGATCGAGTAGTGGTTGGTATAAACCGGATCGGAGGAGATCAACCCGCGATCTTCGGCGTACAGCACGAACACCAGCCGCATCAGCACGGTCAACAGGCCGTTGTAAACGTGCTGGGGCCGATGTTCCAGGATCTGTCTGAGCAAGTCGCCGCCGCGATGGTCGTTGGCTGCCTGAAAACCGCGCAGCAGTTCGAACAGTGCCGAGGTGACCTGTTCGGCCAACTTGGTCGAGACGGTGTTCTGGTACTTGCGGCTGTTGGCCAGAATGGCCGGCAAACGCTGGTCATCGCCCAGCGAGAACATGCGGTCGGCGCACAGCAACATGTGCAGGGCGGCGAACATCGGCCGGCCGGCGACCTGCGTCATCTCGTCGACATGGAACGTCGCATGACCGCTCGATTCGCCTTTGGGCGCGTACACCAGACGCAGGCTGCGGCGGTTGGACAGCAGACCGATCGGGACGCCCGTTTCACGCAGCAGTCGCTCGAACTTGGCCTGCGGCGCCGCGTTCCAGTGCCGAGCCGAATCGGCCTCGCCCGGCTTGTCCAGATCGGTCCCGGCGGCCAGTTCCTGGACCAGCAGGATCGGGGTGGACGGTTGTCGGTTGTCCGTTGTCGAGGATTGCTTGCCGGATTCGAACTCGAAGACTACGTGGGTGGGTCTGAGAATCTCGTTGTATTGCGGCAAAGCGATGGTGAGTTGCTCTTTGACGGACAACGGACAACGTTGATCCGACAAATCGACAAGATCCTCCGCTTCCCAGCCCAGGACCTTTTGCGTGAACTCGGCCAAGTCGCCGATTTCGAGGACGGGCTGATCGTTTTCGCGTGGCAGGCAGCTCAGCAAGCACGCGTGCTCGGCCATGATGTTCTTGTTGACGTAGCACTGGGCCTGGAGCATGGCCGGTGTGGACACGACCAGGCCCACCGGCTGAACGTAGCCGAGCCATTCCTGATGCGCGAGTTCCTCAGCGGTCTTAGCCATCTTTGTCCGTCTTTTCCTGCGGGCCTTTGATTGCTCGGCTGTTTTCCAGTTCGGCTTTTGCTTCCGCCGCCGTCAGTCGAACGACTTGACCATCTCGCCAAACAATGACATTGGTTCCCGATCTTTCAGCGCGGGCAATGGCCTGTTCGGCCGCATCACGGCAAGCTGCTGCGATCTTATCGTCCATAGAAAGTGATTCGGTATCCAGACGGATCATGATGGCTCCTTTGCAGAATGCCTAATTTCTCGCCAGGTCTTGTGGTTGAAAACCTGTTCAGCATCTTTGTGCCTTTTCCAAATCACGCTGGGCGGGGCCTGCGATCCGTTTAGTATCCATGCATCATCGACCATCGGCAAGTAGATGCTTGTTAGGTTACGAATTCCTCGACGGTATCGACGGCGGATGTCGAGTTCCGGAATGTTGTGCCCGCCTTGGGCAACTCTCTCCTGGACGCGTTGGACCGCCATTTCTGCGCTTGGCAGCCACAGGAAAAGCAACGTGACTTTGAACCCCTCATTCTGCCAACGCTTGATTCGTCGACGATGATGATACCGGGTTTTGAATCCACCATGCGTCATCCCGTCACCGGCCAGAGATAGACGAGTCCCACCGGCTCGACTCGCGTCGCTTTGACCGTATAGAGGTTCTCGATACGAGCGGGTTCGGTCCTCAGTTCATCACGCAACTGCTCCAATCGTTTGGCCCAGTACCGTTTGTTGGCGTCCAGTTGGGCCAACTCGTCTTCCTCGTCCCCGAAGTCCAGACGGAGTTGGGCCGGGTTCAATTTCGAGATGCGTTTGACCGTCTCGGAGATGTGCTTCCGCTGCGTCTCCAAGATTTCACGCATGGCATTCGCTTCGGCCGTCCCTCGGGCGCCGAGTCTCTTGACGGCATCGGCCGCGTACTGTTCGCCACGGGTTTCCAGGTGCGGCAGAAGTTCGCGAATGTCACCCGCCGCCGCGGCTTGCAACCGGCTGATGACTTCGGGCGTGAGCTGGATACCG
>REEF01000795.1 GCA_007695205.1 Planctomycetaceae bacterium | reverse complement strand
GTGCCCATGGTGGTGCCGCGACGAGCTAACGTGGTGCATCGGGAACTGGTGGAGAAGGTGCCAAGTGGGTTTGGGGAGTAGGTGCTGCTGGCCCTGACGACGAGCGTCCGACTCTCGCAGTGGCGGACGAGTTCGGATCGTCACGACGATGTTGACCGGGCGGCGACCAGTCAACGTGACGATTTTCGAGGACCGTACCTGGCGTGGGTCCGCTTCGCCGCCGTGATGGTCGCCAACAAGATCAGCGAAGTTGTTCTTTTCGCGTTCCCGAGGGGGGAGGGAAAGGGGGGGGCATCTGAAAGATCTTTATTCGGTGGTCACCCGAAGCTTGACAGAGCTTGCTTTTCGGTGTCTAATTGTAGATAGGTGTTACATTCCTTCCCGCCCCCCCTCCGCCCCCCCCTACCTTTGCCAATCCAACAGATGCGTCAGGATTTCTCACGGAGCTTCACGAAGCCACATACGGCGTTCGATGAAATATTCCGCAGTTAACAGCGTTATGTTCCATGTGTTTTTCTAGCTCGACGAACAGGAGCGAGGTCATGCGTACCACACAGCGTCGTGGTTTCACCTTGGTGGAACTGCTGGTTGTCATTGCCATCATTGGAGTTCTCGTCGCACTGCTGCTGCCGGCCGTGCAGGCTGCTCGCGAAGCGGCTCGGCGAACGCAATGCAGCAACAATCTGAAACAACTGGGGTTGGCTCTGCACAACTACCAGGACACCTACAATTCGCTACCGTTCATTTGCGGCGGCACGGGCGATGGAGGGGGCTTCGGACAGCACGGTTGCTGGGCGCCCCATTGCACCAGCGCGTTCCGGTTGTCTGGCTTCGTAGGCTTGCTTCCGTACATCGAACAGCAGGCCGTCTACGACATGTCGGCTCAGAACAATTTTTCGCCCGGTGGTTGGGTGGACGTGCCGAATTCTCCGGTCTATGCGAAGATTCCAGGCTTCTTCTGCCCCAGCGATCCCAGCGCTCAAGACCACGCTCGTGGTCGCCGGAACTACAAGATGAGCATGGGCGACTGGACCATGCAACACCACGATGCATCCAGGAATATACCGAATCCGCGGGGACCATTCGGAATCATCCGACAGGCGAACGTGGGAGTGACTTCCCGATTTGCTTCGGTCACCGATGGCCTGAGTAATACGATCGCGTTCAGCGAGCGGGTCGTGGGAGTGTCGATCAATCGGTTCAAGGGTGGTTATGCGCAATCGGCCGGTGTCCATGCGGGGGCAACCACAGGAGATGACATGCTTGCCATCGTGCCTCTCGACTGTATGAATACCCCGGTCGTGAACAATGTGTACAGCAATCCTTCGACGGGAAATACGTCCGGCCAGTTCTGGTCGGATGGTGCGATGACCGCCTCTGGTTTCAATACGATTTTGCCGCCCAATTCCCCCAGTTGCACGGCGATGGGTGTCGCGTCGCAGGAATCCCGCATCATTGCGCCGCCAACTAGCCAACATCCAGGCGGTGTGAACGCGGTCATGCTTGATGGGGCGGTGAAGTTCATCTCCGATACGATCGACAGCGGCGATCTGACTCACGGATTGGTTCGAAGCGGTCGCAGCCCGTACGGCGTGTGGGGTGCTTTGGGAAGCCGTGACGGTGGAGAATCCGTTTCGCTCCCATGACATTCAATTGGGTCATCTTTTCAGCACAGAGTAGTATCATGAGAATCAGGACGAGTCACTTGACGGGTCAATCAACCGCCACACCGATAGCAGCGTTGCTCGGTCTCGGCATGCTTCTGGCAATCGGCGGTTGCGGCACGGGGCCAGTGAAGCCGGATCACATCCCCGACCTGACGCCATTGACCATCACGGTCAACTACAACGGTCAACCGGTGGATGGGGCTAGCGTTTTAATGGCGCCAACGTCGGGTCAATTCTCGGCGGCCGGAACCACCGACCGAGCGGGACGCGCGGTCATGAAGACGGACGCCACTTATGATGGAGTCGTCCCAGGAGAGTATCGGGTGAGCGTCACCAAAGTCGAGACGTCGGATGTGGACATCGGCGAGACCCCGGACGACCCAGCCGAATACGCGGAGTGGGTGAAGAAGCAGGAGTCGCTGGTGGTCGAAACCAAGCACTTGATCCCGGAACGATACGCGTCCTTCGGGACTTCGGAATTGAGCGTCACGGTCGATCAGGGAACACCGGCCGACGTAACGTTGGAATTGACCCCATAGTTGCACAGAAAGTCGGACGGATTGCCAATCCGTCCGACGAGCTGGAGCGATTTGAGAGCAGGCGTCATTTGCCGGGAACCGGCCCTTCGGGTGCTTTGCACAAATGACGCCTGACACTTTTTTCGCTAGTCGTTCGTGATCGCCTGGTTCCACCACACGGTGACATGAGGCACGCCTGCCGACTCTAAGCCGTCCAAGCTGGCGTTCCATCCCACGGCGAAATCGAGATCTCCATCCCCGTCGAAATCGCCGACCTCCATCGCCGCGTACCAGGGCGAACCGGTTTCCAGGGTGTGTCGCACGAACTGACCCGGCGAGGTCTGTTCCAAGAAGATGATCGACGTCAATGTCGATTCACGCAACTCGACCGGCAGCACCTGTCGCGGGAGCCAAGCGGTGGCGATGATGTCCAGGTCGCCGTCCAGATCGAAGTCGCCGGCCAACGCGCGGTATGCGCCCGGCAGATCTGTCAAGCGATGATAAGCGAACTGCAGATCGCCCAGGTTTTCGAACCACTGGATGCCATGCGAGGGGTTGGCATACAGGTTGTCGAAGCTGTCGCCGTTGGTCAGCAACAGATCCATCTTGCCGTTCTGGTTCAGATCGACCAGTTCCAAGCCACTGCAGCCGAAGGTCAGATCGGGCCCCGCCCACACGCCATGCAGATGGAAGCGGCCGTCGCCCTGATTGACGAATAGATCCACGCACTCGAAGGCCTGGCTGACCACCGCAGCGAAATCGATCCGGCCGTCGCCCGTGAAATCAAAGGGCGGCGTGTGGATCGTGCCCGACCGGTCATCCAGCGGCTGGACCTCGAAACGCGGCAGTTCGCCAGGCGAGGACACGTTTCGCAGCAGCAAGATGCCGCCCGTGCGGTAATGGCCAAAAACAGAAACGATCAGATCCAGTTTCCCATTTCCAGTGACATCGACCGGTCGCACATCGGCAACGCGACCGAGCCCATCGGCCAGCACCACCGGCTCGTAGGAATCGCCTGCCTCGGTGCCTCGCAGCCACACCACACGGCCTCGATCATGATCCGTCGCGTAGAAGCTGCCCAGATCGGCGACCACCAGATCCATGATTCCGTCACCATCCAGATCACACAACTCCATACGAGCCGGGTGGTTCAACCGGGCCAGCAGCCGAGTCTGAATGTTGCCGGGTTGTAGATCCAGGGCCATGATGGCTCCGTCACGCATATCGCTGGCCAGCAGCACGGGAGGTTGATCGGGTCGCAGTCGCCCCCAGCGGAGATGCGAGATGCTCGGCTGATCCACCTCGGCCGAGTCCCAGCGGACGTGTTCGGTCACGAAGCGGGTCGGCAACGGCGTCGTCGCTTCGGCAGGCTGCGGGAAAACAAACCGCTCGGGTGCTCGAGCGCGATAATAAGCGATCGTCTGGCCGACCGGCGGCGGCGTCAAGTCCGTTCGACCGGATCGAGCGTAGAACTCGAACCCGATCCGTACCGCTTCATGCCACCGATCTCGAGGAAAGCCGCCGGGCAAGGGGACCGCGTGACAATCGCCGCAGAACGCGACGATCTGCGCCTCGGTCTGCGGGCTGACCTCGACCACAGCCTCCTGGTCCAACAACCGCTCGATATCCGCCAACGGATCAGCGCGAACCAGCATCAGCCAGGAGACCACCCCTAGGACGACCGCACCGAGCAGGACGCCTGTGAGCCAGCGACTCTTACCAGCAAGCGGGAGATGATTCCTGCTTGCTGGTCGAGGCTCGTTCTTATTCGAGTTGGGAGGCTTCGCCACCTTCTTTGCTTCCCAAAGCTCCCCAGACCCCATACGGACTGGGGCCGGACCGCGGTTCGACGATTGTCGGGTCGCCGGCATTGATCGTCTCGCTGATGAAGCGGACCGACGCATCGGCCAATGCGGCGACCACGCCGCCCGGATGGTGGCTGGTCGGCGGGACCACCTGGTTACGCTCATCCCACGTGTCAGCGTTGCATGCGGGGCTATTGGGTGGCAGAACGGTGTTGAACCCCGTGTAGACGGGCATCCCCGAAGCCCAGCGTCGGCCGGACCAGTTCGTGGCATTGCCCGCGTACATATTCCGATTGTTTGGATCGACAAGGGCAAGACACGGTGCCGGCGCAATTTGCACGCCGCCGTCCGCGGTAATCCCGCCCACACCAAAGCCCTCCTTGACCATCTGAGCAT
>REEF01001026.1 GCA_007695205.1 Planctomycetaceae bacterium | reverse complement strand
CTTGGTTCGCCGCGGCGGAAGGGGGCGGGGGTCGTTTTCGGGCAAGCTCGTTTCCATATGGTTGATCGTCGGCCGAAAACGACTCCCGACCCCGTTGCGTCACAGCCCCTTATGGTTTTGCCAGTCCTCCGCTGGATACGCCGGGCAACACGGCTCGTAACTGCTCGATCATCTCCTGCGTGGCGGCTGCTACCGCGTCTTGCCATCGAGCATCGCCGAAGCGCTGGCGATACTCAGGACGTGCATGCGCGAAGATGATGCCGCGTGAATTGTTCACGATCGCGCCCAAGCCGCGATCGTCGAACGCCCCGGCGACGTCCGCCGCCCCGGCTCCCTGCGCTCCGTAACCGGGTACCAGAAACCAACAGTTGGGCATCTTGGCTCGCAAATCCGCCAGTTGTTCCGGGTACGTCGCCCCCACCACGCTGCCCACCGCGCCATAACCGCCATTGCCCAGCGTGCGCAGCGCCAATTGCTGCACCAGTTCGCCCACATGCTCGTACATCGGCCGACCTTCGACGATCAGATCCTGCAACCGCTTCCCGCCCGGATTCGAGGTCTTTACCAGAACGAAGACCCCACAGGATCGTTCGACGGCGGTCTGCACAAACGGCTCGAGGCTGTCGTCACCCAGGTACGGGCTGACCGTCATCGCATCACTGCCCCAAGGACTGGCCGTCCCCGGTCCCAGAAAACCCTGGGCATACGCGGTTGCCGTGGAACCGATATCGTTGCGTTTCCCATCCAGAACAACCAACAAACCCCGATCCGAAGCATGGCGGATCACATCGGCCAACGCCTGCATGCCCAGCGGGCCAATCTGCTCGAAAAAAGCCGCTTGCGGCTTGACGATCGGCACCATCGAAGCCACCACATCGATGACCCCACAGCAGAACTGCCGATACGCGCTGGCGATTTTCGCCAGATCGCAAGAATCCGCAACGCGTAAGCCATTCGGGAGACTTTCGTTGCGGGGGTCCAGCCCAACCATGACGGGGGTCCTGTGGCGTTGTACGGCGGCGATCAGTCGATCAGCGAAATGGACCAATTTTTTATCTCCTAAACGGGGGGGTATGCTTCTCGGTGTTCATACAGTTGGCTTGCTCTTTCAGGATAAGCACCCGGCCAGGAATCTCTTGGTGGAACCGACGGAAGGGGTCGGGAGTCGTTTTCGGCCAAGCGGACTTGAGAATACCACGTTTTCGGTGGTACAGTACAGAGGACGCTAGGTACGACCGTTGGTCCATTGTCCCGATGCTGCCGATGGTTCCTGTTCTTGGAGGTTTACGTTTTGATCCCTGCAACGTTGTTCGGCGAATCGAGTTTTCTTCTCTGGCATGCGATCCCGATCGTGATCGCGATCAGTCTGGTGTACGGCGCGACGCGTCACGAGCTGATGGGTCACATCATTTATAGTGCCTATCGCACCGCGTTGTGGATCTTGGGATTTGTGGCCGTGATCGCCGCCATCTTAATTGTGATTTCCTGGATGGTTTGACACATGCTTCGATTCCTCACGTTCGCTGTTCTGCTGAGCGTCGCATGGTTGACCGGTTTCCCATCGATCGCCGCCGATTCCCCGTTGCAAACCCTTCTGGATGTGGTTCCCGAGCGTGTCGACACGATTTCCGCTCGCCAAACGGAGCAACTGGAGACTTATGCCGCGCAACTGGACGAATGGGCGTCCCTGCAATGGTGGGAGGAAGGGCAACCGGAAACCATCGTCCAGACCGTCCGTTTGCTGGTCGATTTGAAGGCGGACATTGACGCGGCAAAAGACCGAATGCTGCAGATGCGTATCGAATTGGGGCAACTTACGTCGGAGGAATCGAATCATGCCGTGTTGCGGCATTATCTCCGATCCACTTCTGCGCTGATCGACCTGTCCGGACGGCTCCGAGCTCGATTGAGCGATGTCATTCAAGCGGCAGCCTACTTTTTGGACCAGCACCCGGACCATTACGAGCAGATGCTGCAAGTGTTGATCGATCGCCGAGTGGACATCGGTGCGATCGTGATGTCGTTCATGTTATTCGATCCGCCGCCCGATAGCGGCTATGTCGGCTTTACGGCGGCAGAGAAGTATCGGGTACTGCAACTGATCAATCTGACTCATCAGGCCGACCTGGTGCCAACGGTGGCTCAGTTTATCCGCGTCGAAGAGAATCCGGCGCTGGTGGTCATCGCGGCCGAATTGCTGCGACGTTTGGGACTGCCGCAGAAGCCTCGACCGGGGACCGACCCCAAGCTGCCCGAGCCGGCCATGCTGGCGGATGAACTGGCAGGCATCCTGAATCGGATCGAACCGCAGCGTTTGAGCGACGCGTTGCGTGACAATCGCCGCGATCTGTTATCCTGGCTGGATCAACGTCATCGGCGAGGCATTGTCGAAGAGGTTTATCGATTAGGACGGTTGGAGTTGCGACCGGGCGATTGGCTGCTGATGCGTAACCCGTCGCCTTACAACCGATTTACGAATTTGTCACCCGGCTTGTTTACGCACGTCGGCGTGGTGGCTGCGGAGGTCGGTTCGGACGGCATCCGCCGCTTTGTGATCGTCGATCTTCCCGAGCGTAGTGCGACGGTTCCCGCGACCACGGTGGATGTCTACCTGCAACGTACGCTCCATTTCTTTTTCGTGCGTCACGAGGATCCCGAGGTCGGGCGGCGGATGGGTCAGGCGGCGGCAGCCATGATCGACAACCCGGCGCAATTCGACCTGACCTTTCAAACGCACCGCATCCAGCAACTGCGGGACCAGCCGTTGGACGATCGCTTGATCCACACGTACTGTGCCGGGTTTTTATTGATCTGCGCCCAGCATGCCTCACGGCCGCGCGACGAGTTCTTTCCCTTTGTCGAATCGCCAGCCGGCGGTCACACGGCGTCGAACCTGGAGACGATGGGGCTCTCGATTGGCGAAGACTTCATCTCACCGACCGGAGCGATCTTTTCGCCTCGGATGCGAATCGTCGGACGCCGCGAACCGATGTACGATCCCGCTCGGGAGGTTCAGGAAGCGATCTACGACGCGTTCGCCGCCCGGATGATCAGCCATCCGTTGAACCCTTCGCCCGACCTGCGACAGGCCCTGCGGCAGCAGTTGGCCGCCATGGCCAAAGACAAGCCCTGGTTGACTCGAGCCCTGGCGCGAGTCAACCAGGTCAGCGAGCAAATGGACTTGGAGGCCGCGGCCAAAGCGGCAACCGTGATCGAGATCCTAGACCAGATCGTGCAAAGTAGCCTACAGGAATTCACCGCAGCTCACAGCGCCATCGTGGCGGCTCCTTTGGAGGACGCTGCGCGAGCCCAGATGAACGCTGAACAAATTGCCCGCATCCAAGCCTATCAAGCTCGCCATCCCGAACTGGTCCAGCAGTGGACGGCCCGAACCATCTCGGCCCGCGATCTGCGGATGCAACTGGTGAACCATTACGTCCAGCTTGGCCAACAGCAACTGGATGCAAGATTCTTCGCCGAATGAAGCGATTTCGTGGGAGTCGTGCATGAAGATCGTGGTCTTGGGTGCGGGAACGGTAGGAAGCTGGATCGCCGACCTATTGTGCAAGCATCGCCACAGCGTCACGGTGGTAGACGCTGACCCGGCCCACATAAAACGTATCAACGAAGAACTGGACGTCCGCGCGTTGACGGGCCAAGCGGGACATGCCAGTGTGCTGTTCCAGGCGGACGTTTTGTCCGCCGACCTGTGCTTGGCCGTTACCGGCGACGACGAGGTGAATCTGGTCGCCGCCAGCATGGCCAAGGGCATGGGCGCACGGCGCTGCATTGCTCGAGTATTCGCCCCCGTGTTCCGCGATCTCAGCACGTTCGACTACCAGCGGCACTTTCATATCGACCGGATCTTGAGTCTGGAACACCTATCGGCGCTGGAATTGGCTCGTAATATCCGCCACGCGGAAGCGATCACCATGGAAGGCCTGGCTCGGGGAGTGATCGAGGTACAGGAGATGATCGTCACCGAGACCACTCGGGCCGTCCAACGATCTTTGAAGGATCTACGGCTACCTCATGGCGTGCGGATTGCATCGATCTGCCGCAAAGATCGGCTATGGATTGCGGGCGCCCAGGATCAGGTGGTGCTGAACGACCGGATCACCATCGTGGGCAACCGCGAGCACGTGGACGAGGTACGGGACATGTTTCGGTCCGAGCCAGGGCCTCGCAAGCGAGTGGTGATCGCCGGGGGCGGCGAAACGGGCTATCATCTGGCTCGCATGCTGCGGAGCGACCGGTTCTCGGTCATGCTGATGGAGATCTCCCGCCAGCGTTGCGAGGTTTTGGCCAACAATCTGCCTCACGTAACGGTCGTCCAGGCCGATGCCACTCGACGCGCGCTTTTGGAAGAAGAGCGGGCCGGCAGTGCAGACGTGTTTGTC
>REEF01000542.1 GCA_007695205.1 Planctomycetaceae bacterium | reverse complement strand
CGAATCTTCCTGCGGGGTATAGCCATGCTATCGATCGACGCCAACACCAAAGTGTGTGCCTTGTTCGGGCACCCGGTCGGTCATTCGCTGTCGCCGGCGATGCATAACGGGGCCTTCGACGAATTGGGGTTGCCGTTCGTCTATGTGGCGCATGATGTCCAACCGGGCTGTGTGGCTCGAGCTTTGGACGGGGTGCGTGTGATGGGCTATCGGGGGTTGTCGGTGACGATCCCTCATAAAGTCGAGGCGATGCAGGGCGTGGACCGCGTCGATCCGATCGCTCAAGGCATCGGCTGCATCAACACGGTGGTCAACCAGGACGGCGAGTTGATCGGATACAACTCGGACGGGCACGGCGCGCTCCATGCGTTGCGTGACGCCGGTGTCGAACCGCAGGGCAAACGCGTGTTAGTGCTGGGGTCCGGGGGGGCTGCTCGCGCGATTGTCATGACGCTGGTCATGGAGGCGCCGCCGGCGCATCTGACGATCTTGGGTGTGCAACCTGACGAACTGCAGCGACTGGTCGACGACGCAAGGCGTCATGCAGATCGATCCGAGGTGCACGGCGCCGCGTTGGATGACGAAAGGCTCAGCGACAAACTGGCTGTGGCCGACGTGCTGCTGCAGTGCTCGCCGATCGGCATGCATCCCAACGAAGACGTCAGCCTGGTGAAGCGACAATGGTTGCGTCCCGAGCTGGCCGTATTCGATGCCGTCTACAACCCACGACGCACTCGGCTTTTGAACGATGCCGCGGCGGTGGGCTGCAAGACGATCGAGGGCATCGAGATGTTCTTGGGCCAGGCTTACGTGCAATTCGAACGCTGGACCGGTCATCCGGCGCCTCGCCAGGTGATGCGGCGGATCGTGGAGGCGAGACTATGAATGTGGTGCTGGTCGGTTATCGAGGCACGGGGAAATCGGTCGTCGGGGCGTTGCTAGCCCAGCAGCTAGGTTTGCGGGTAATCAGTCTGGACGCGGAAATCGTGCGACTCGCGGGCCAACCGATCCCGGAAATTGTGGAACAGCAAGGTTGGCCGGCGTTTCGCGATTTGGAAGAGCAGGTGGTTCGAGACGCGTGTGCGGGTGACGGACAGGTCATCGATTGTGGCGGCGGTGTGATCGAACGCGAAGCCAATTTTTCCGAGCTGCGCAGCGCCGGCCCCGTGTTCTGGCTGACCGCGTCCAATGAAACGATCGTCCGCCGCATCCAGGGCGACGATCAACGGCCGTCGTTGACGGGCCAGAAGAGCTTTACCGAAGAGGTCGCTGAAGTCATGCAGCGGCGGGCGCCCTTGTATCAGCGAATCGCTCACCACCGTATCGACACCGACGATCGCACGGTCGAGCA
Organism: Planctomycetaceae bacterium; assembly: GCA_007695205.1. GTDB lineage: Bacteria > Planctomycetota > Planctomycetia > Pirellulales > Pirellulaceae > SKKK01. The sequence continues at coordinate 20,149 of REEF01000542.1, read as the reverse complement.
AGTCGTGGGCCAGATCCGACGTCGCTTGGCGTCTTAGAATCGTGCGGGCAATTTGAAATTGTATTTCCCCAGCATGGTATAGATGTGGATCAAAGCCCGGTCCATCATTCGCTCGCCGGCGCCCAACTCGACCCAACCGACCATCGGATCGGCTCCGTAACCGCCTTCGGCCGTGGCCTCGATGGTGGGAAAGTACATGTGGTGGCCGTTGCAGCAGCCGAACACAAAGACTCGCACGTCCCGGGCACGCTCTTTCAAGCGGACGCTGTGCTGGCTGAACCACTCGCCCGAACCACCGACCAACGCCAGTTCGCGGTTGATCAAAACGACGGTCAGACGCGGACGGATGAGGTTGTTTCGCAGGTCTTCATCCACGCTGGCAGCCACCAGTTCGGAGAAAAAGGCGGTGCGGAACAGCAATTGGGTCAATGGGTTGCCCAACGACATCCGAGTGCTGAACTGGAAGACTTCTTCGCGAGTTTCCAAGCGCGGTCGTTTGGGGCCCCGGGTCTCGATGGCCTGAGCCAGTTCGACCACGTGCTGGGCCAAGGCTTGTCCATAAGCCTCGATGCCCCGTACTCCTTCGGGCCTTTGGACGGTCAAGTCGCCCAGCGCGCCTTGCATGAACAAACAAGGCGCCCCCATCTGTTGCTCGACCGCGTTCATCATCTGTCCCGGCCATTCCGCCGAAAAACGCAGATCGTCCACATCCAGCATGGTCGGATGGGCAGCAAAATTGACGAGCACCGCGATCGGATTCCCGCCCAGGTCATCGAAACGGATCACTCCCAGTTCGGAATCCACTGGTTTGGGTTCGATTTTGGAATGACGGTTGCGGTTCATGTCCAATGGTTTCGCCCCCCAACCGATACGAGCTGGTTGCACATCGGCCGCAGCCTGTTGAATGACCTGAATGATCTTTTTTTCCAGTTCGGTTGCGTAAGCCACCGCATCGTCGAAGGCACCTTGCCCTTTGCCAGGCTTGTCCAGCAACTCGATGACCGGCCCATGGTGGGTATGCGAGCCGACGATCATCGACATGCTGATGCCGGACGACTGCCGGATGGCCTCGCGGATGCGGAGCAACATGTCTTCTCGCGGTGCTCGGCCCAGATCCAGCCCGACCAGGGCAAGTTTTTGGTCACCGACATCGATCACCAGCGCTTTGGCATACAGCGGATCACGCGTCCCGGTGGACAATGCGTCACCTCGCGCTCCATAACCCCACATGGGTGTGGGCCGAGTGGGGGTAATGTCTTCTTTCGCGAATCCGACTTGGAATTCTGCAGCGACACCACGCTGCGCCAGCAGGATGAGCAGGGCACAGCATGTGAAAGTCATGGGCAGTCGGATCATAGGAGCCTCGTGATAACGGTGTTTGGTTCGCAGGACATCAAGCAAAATGGTGCCTCTAGATTATCGTGTCATCGCGGCAGGAAAAGCCCCTCGGGTCTCCGTCCGATTGGCCCGGTCCGGCCGGACGGCGCCAGCCTTGCTAGCAAAGGCAGGGGAAACATGCCGATCAGACCCTCAGATCACGGCGGGTTCACGTTGCCGTCGATCGGTCTGGCGGCTACAATCCGCCCGCCCCAGCTTGTCTTTTTCGCTTTCTCCTTTCGGTCACGGAAGACATGGCGTCGACGATCGGCGAACTGGCTGGTGGTAGCATGCAGCCGCGGATGGTCGTCGGCTGGCTGAACAGGAATGGAGTCCATGGGGAAAATCACGATCGAGCAACGTTGTCGTCAGATCGAGCTGATCCTTACCGACGTCGATGGCGTGCTGACCGATGGCGGCATCTACTTCGACAATCAGGGCATTGAACTGAAGCGTTTTCATATCCGCGACGGGATGGGAATCCGGTTGTGGCAGCGAGCCGGGTATCAACTGGGCCTGTTGACGGCTCGACCGTCCCACATCGTCAAGGTGCGGGCGGCCGAGTTGAACATCGACTTGGTACGGCAGGGATTTCAGCACAAGCTGCAGGCCGCTAAGGAGCTGATCGACCAGTTGGGCCTGAACCCCGATCAGGTTTGCCATGTGGGTGATGACCTGGTAGATCTGCCAGTCATTCAGCACGTTGGTTTGGGGGTAGCTGTCCAGGATGCTGCCGAGGACGTGCGAAACGGGGCGGATTACGTCACGCAGGTGCCCGGTGGTCGCGGCGCCTTGCGGGAAGTGATCGAACTGGTGCTCAAGGCGAAAGGTCGTTGGGACGACCTGGTTCGCAATTACATCTACTAGCGGCCGATGGTTAACCGCGCATGGCTCCACGTTTCCGACGTACCGCCAAGATGTTCGCTGCCGTCACCGGTGCGTACTTGGTGTACAGTCTGGCGGTCGTGCCGGTCATCGAACCGACAGCAGCTCGCCGCGAGCCCTTGCTTTCCATGCTGGCCGAATCCATCCCCAGCACCATGGTCCCTTTACGCGAGGCGAATCTGGAGTCGCTCTTTTCGCCCGGGGATTGGGAATTGGATAATCCGATGGTCTTGAAGACCGACCGCGGGATGCTGTTGATCAAAGATTATCGCATGCGGGACGATGGCAGTTTAGAGTTGGTCCCCTGCACGTTGATTCTTGCCGATACCGGCCCCGGTGGTTCCGAAACGGGCATCGCAGGTCCGATCGGCAACCAGCGCCCGGTGCTACTGCGATCACCACAAGGCGCTTTGCTCCGCTTCGATCGACCTCTGGACCTGACGCGAGGCCAATTCGGCCAGCTTGAGAGCGGTTGGCTGGTCGGTCCGGTGACGATCCAGAGCCCCGAATCGCGGCCCGGAGCCAACGACGCATTGGATCTACGTACCGACAGCATCCAGATCACGCGCGAGCGCATTATCGCACCTTACGATGTCATCTTTCGTTACGGCGAGAATACCGGACGTGGGCGCGATCTGATCGTCAGCCTCGGCCCATCGCCTGACCACAGGTCTGGCTCGACCGTGGAAGACGAACCGTTCGGCCAGCTCCGGTCGCTGGAACTGGTGCATGTCGAAAGCCTGCGGCTGCGATTGCCCAGCGCGGAAGACCGCGTGGATGCCGACGACAAATCCGCAACGGGCATCGATACGGAGGGTCGCAGCCGCACAGAGTTTGGCCGCTTGGCCGAGGGCAAATTTCCGTTGCCTGGCGACGTCCATGTAACCTGTCGCGGCCCGTTCCGCCTGGATTTCCAACGGCTGATCGCCACCTTGGAAGACCAAGTGGAAATGGTTCAGAAAAACCCCTCGGGCCCGCATGACCGAGTGACGGCGGACTTGCTCCGCATCGGGTTCGCCCGGATCGCGTCTCCTGATTCGCAGCAGGAAAACGATTCGACCGAGGATCGACTGCGCCAATCCCGGATGGAGATCACGAAGATCGTCCTGCAAGGGACGCCTGCGCGGCTGGATATCGCCTCGGCGTCGCTGGCGGCACATGCCGAGCGGATGGAGTATCACCCGGAGACGCGTCAGATCCGGATGACCGACCAACACCAGGCCATGTTGCGATACGAGCAGCACGAGTTCCGCGGGAAGCAGGTGCACTATGTGCCTGGCGATGAGGGACAATTGGGACATTTGATCGCAGAAGGACCTGGCCTGCTGCGCGGCACATCCCCTGATCATCCCGATAAGATCTTCGAAGCCAGTTGGCAGGACCGTCTGGTCGTTCAGCCTCATCAAGGCGACCAAGCCATTTCGCTGCTGGGTGGCGCTCACATTCGCTACGCGGGAATGGGGGAATTCGCGGCCAACGATCTGCATCTGTGGTTGCAAGAGATTCCAACAGCGAACGATTCCGATGGACGTTCCCGATTCGAATATCGTCCGTCGCGGATGCTGGCCGAGGGCCGGGTGCGTGTGGATTCGCCCCAGTTGGTCGGAGGAACGGAAAAGGTCGAGGTCTGGATCCGACACGAGTCGGCCCAACCAGAACGCCCGTCCGCGACTCCCGCAGCCCGCGGCCCTGGCCCTTTCAGCCCGCCATCGGAACTCTCAGCACAACGGTTCGATCTGGCAGGGGATCATCTGCAAGTCCAACTGCTACAGTCGGGCAACGACATGGTCGTCGAGCACTTGATCCTGGATGGCAACGTCCGTCTGCGCGAGATCCGGACCGCTCGCCCCGGGGAAATTCCGCTGAACGTTTCCGGACATCTGATCCAGTTAGAGAATGCGAACACACCGCAGACTCGGATGCTGGTCCTGGGCGGTCCGGCGGAAGTCGCCGCGCGCCACGTGGCGGTCGTGGGTGAAAGAATCCAATTGAATCGCGAACGAAACCGCATGTGGATCCCTGGCGCCGGCAGCATGCGGTTGCCCATCGCCGCCACCGCGTTGCAAGATCGCCAGGCTGCCGACTCGGATGCATCGCCCGGTTCCATGACCATCCAATGGCAAGATCGGATGCTGTTCGACGGGCAACTCGCCCAGTTCGAGGGAGGGGTTCGGATGCGCGGCGAGCAGCCTGCCAAGGATGGACAGGTCTTCGATCTGCTGCTGGTTGGCGAGCATCTGGACGTCGCCTTGACCCAGCGCATCGACTTTTCCGATGACAAACCGCCGACCGATGTGCATGTGGGACGCGTCGCATTTCGCGGAGATGTGCTGCTGCAAAACGCCTCGCATCGCGACGGACTGCGGACCTCGATCGACCGCATGCACGTTCGCGACTTGACGATCGACCAGCCGAGCGGTCGTCTGCACGCGGCTGGTCCCGGTTGGGGCTCGTCGGTACGTCGCAACCAGCCAATGCATGGGGGAACAGACGAACGATCCGCCACCACCCGGATCGCGGGAACGTCTTCCCCATTGGTGTATTTGCGAGTCGATTTCGAAGATCAGATCGTCGGCAACCTTCACGACCGAGTGATCGAGTTTCATGGTCGAGTGCGAACGTTGTATGGACCGGTCGCCGACTGGCGCGATCGACTGGACCCCGACCCGCGCGATGGCCTGGCACCCGATGTGTACTTGCTGACCAGCGATCGACTGGCGTTGGCCGAAATGCAAGTGCCCGGCAACGAGCCGGCATCGATCGAGGTGATCGCCGATGGGAACACCACCGTCGAAGGCAGCCAATTCACCGCGAGGGCCTGGCGAGTCTCCTACGCCCGTGCCAAGGAACTGCTGATCCTACAAGGCGATGGACGAAACGATGCCGAACTGTGGCTCAAAGGCAGCGTTACCCCCGACGCGGCCGCTCAGCAGATCCGCTTCTGGACCCACAATAACAGCATCCAAGTCGATGGTGCCCGCTTCTTCCAGCTCAGCCACACCGGATGGCTGGGCCGCTGAGAAGTAAGCCCCTTAACAAATGCCTCGCTCGAAAGGTATACTCGGCCTCTTGTCGTTGTGTCTTAGCCCCCCGTCAGGCTGAAACGATGTCGCCCGAGTTCTTCCTTTCACGAACAAGTACCTAGCGAGATGCATCCAGAGAGTTTCGTAGAGAATTCTCCATTGCCAACGGCCGTCGTCCATTCGGCCGTATTCACTAACCATGATACGGGAATGGGGCATCCGGAATCACCGCTGCGTTATACGGTCGTCGTCAACGCCTTGAAAAAGACGGAACTGCACCGTCGAGTCCTTTGGCTGGACCCGCGAGAAGCGGATGAATCGGAGATCGCTCGATGTCACACAGAAAGCTATATCGAGATCGCTAAGCACGATATTCAAAGCGGACATCAATATCTTAGCACCGGTGACACGGCCGTCTCCCGTTGGTCATGGAAACCCGCTTTGAACGCGGTGGGCGGAACTTTTTCGGCCGTCGATGCTTTGATGGATGGTCGCGCCAAGAACGCCTTTTGTATTGCACGACCTCCTGGCCATCATGCGACACCAAATCGAGGTATGGGTTTCTGCGTTTTCAACAACATCGCTTCCGCCGCCCGATATGCTCAGCGTCATCATGGGATTGGCAAGGTGTTGATCGTCGATTGGGACGTGCATCACGGCAATGGGACTCAAGATGTGTTTTACGAAGACGATTCGGTCTTGTTTTTCAGCACGCACCAGTGGCCCTGGTATCCGGGCAGTGGAGCGCGCGACGAGACCGGGCATGGTCGTGGTTTGGGGACGACGATGAATCGGCCTTTTCCGGCGGGGGTTGGGCGGAAAGAGATCGTCGGGGTGTTTGGCGACGAGATGCGTTCGGCAGCCGAGCGGTTCAAGCCCGAATTGGTTTTGGTTTCGGCCGGTTTTGATTCCCGACACGGCGATCCCTTGGGCCATTTTCAGTTGGATGACGAGGATTTTGCCGACTTGACCCGCATCATGCTGGAAACGGCCGATCAATTTGCGAACGGCCGATTGGTCTCGGTGTTGGAAGGAGGCTACAATCTAGAGGGGCTGGCGATGGCGTGTAAGGCTCATTGTCGAACGCTGGCCGAACACGGTGGTCTTCCGCCCGCTTTCGATTCGCCTCCCTCGCTCCAAAGCCAGATCCCGCCCAGCGGCTTCGACGAATTCGAGTGGTAAGTACCGGGAAAATGCAGATTCGAAATTCGCTTCTTTCGGCGATGATGGTCCTGATGGGGCTGCTGTTCGCACAGGGCTCTGCCGGGGGCCAGGAAGCCTCCGATGGCGATGCGTCAGCGGCTGCGGGACGGGTCTGGACCGACGACACCGGGCACCATCGGGTTCGCGCAACGCTGATCGACAGCGATCGGAAAGCCGTGATCTTAAGAACCGACGCGGGCCAGCAGATCACCGTACCGCTGAATCGATTGAGCACTGCGGACCAACAGTACGTGCGCCAGCAATCGACAGCCGCCGCCGAGTTCCTTCCCGAGCAGATGCAGTTGCGTTACGCCCATTCGAAGCAGTTCCTGGTACGAGCTGGCGTGGAGATCACCGGGAGCCAAGGAGTTTGTAACCAGATCGTAGTGACCTTTCCGCTGCCCATGTCGTGGCCTGAGCAGCACGTCGAGATCCTGGACGAGGATATTTCGCCGGGAGTACAGCGAGTCACCACTCGCATTCTGAACGAGGGGGTCCGTCAAGTCGAGTTCCGCGTTCCCCGATTGGTCGCCGGCCAATCGGCGCATGTGATCTACACGTTACGTATCGAACGTTTTCACATCCTAGCGCCGGAACAGCCGCACGCGCTTCGGTTCGCATCGCCCGTTGGCCGAGACCTACGCCCGTATTTGGCGGAGAGTCCGTACATCGAGATCGGCCATCCGCGAGTCAAGGCGGCGGTATCCGAGATTCCCATCGATGCTTCTCAATCGGCCTGGCAGCAGGTCGAGACCATCTACGATTGGACGCGAGCCCGCATCTCGCACTACGATGGCGTCCGCCCGCTGCAGGGAGCTCTGCGGGGTTTGGAAACCGGCAGTGGCGATTGCGAAGAAATCACCTCGTTGTTCGTCGCCATGTGTCGATTGCGCGGCATCCCCGCACGTTGTGTGTGGGTCGAGGGCCATACCTACCCCGAGTTCTATCTGGAAGATCCGAACGGCAACGGTGTCTGGATCCCATGCGAATCGTTGGGGGATCGAGTGTTCGGCGGCATGCCCAGCTATCGGCTGCTATTGCAAAAGGGCGACCGTTTTACCATGGCTCAAAAACGGGGGCCTCAGCGGTACGTCGCACCGACGATCAGCGGTACCGTGGATCGCGACGGTGCCCAACCGATCCTCCGTGAGATCCTGGAACAAGAGGAAGTCCAGTAACAACGATGAGCGTGTCTCTGATCGTCGCCATGTCGGAAAATCGCGTCATCGGCCGGGCCGGTCAGTTGCCGTGGCGGCTGAGTTCCGATCTTCGCCGCTTTCGGCGGCTGACCATGGGCCATCATCTGGTCATGGGACGCAAGACTTGGGAATCGATCGGCCGCCCATTGCCCGGCCGGACTTCGCTGGTCCTGACTGGCCATCCGGATTACCGGACTCCAGGAGCTTGCATCGTGCCCGATCTACCGTCGGCCATCCGGGCCGCCGACGGTGACGACGAGGTTTTCGTGATTGGCGGCGGCCAGATTTATCGCGAGGCGTTGCCCCTGGTCGATCGGATCTATATGACGCTGGTCCATGCCCACGTCGATGGCGATACCGTGTTTCCGGAACTGGATGCCCAGACCTGGTACGTGGTCGAACGGTCCGCCAGGTATCCGGCGGATCAAAAAAACCAGTACGAGCACAGTTTCTTGATCTACCAGCGCAACGTCACGCAGCCGGTTGCAGCCGTCGATTCGGCACAAACTGTTGGATATCCAACGTAGCGATGACGATGTTGTTGCAGATCGTGACACGATCCTCTTCCCGACAAACGATGTCATACGTGGCTTTGGCCGCGGACCGAGAGGCGTCGATCGGTTCGACAGGCAACGATGCAACCAGCGGTTGACCATTGCGGCAAACGGGGATGCGGTGCGGCACCTGAATGCTTAACCGAACCAGCGCATCGGGCACGGTGATCAGCTTGCCCGCCAGCACATACGTGCGACGAGATCCCCTGCGGGGCGAACCGTCCGTCAAGTCCCGGTCCTGACATTCGCTGCGAAAGATGGCGACATGGCGAGGTGACTGGAATCCGAGTCGCACCTTGGCACCGGCAATGCGACCGCCTTGCTGGTCCAAGACTTCTTGGACCGTCACCAACACCTCGTCGCCCACCACCACGCTCTCGTCTCGTCGTCGACTCAATACCAGCATCAGGAGTCCCTTCCGTGCAGGAGTTGGAGATGGCTTGCTGAACGTCACGCCTATTGTGCCATTTCCAGCGACTTCACCGCGATACGAATTTAGGCGAAACTTATCACCCCCTGAAGAACTGGGGGCATCTGCAGCGTAGGACGGATCAAAAAAAAACGGGCGGCTCAGCGCCGCCCGATCGAAAGACTTTGGTCCCGCTTGCCAGCTAACAGAACGCTACCGATTCACCTCGACGCCAAACGTCACGCCGACCAAATGCAGGTCCTGCGAGTTGTAATCGACGAACCGTCCGCGTCCGATTCCGTTGTAGAAGCCCAAGTACTGCATCCCGACTTGAAAGGAAACGTCCCGTGTCAGTTCGTAGGCAGCTTGCATCCGGATGTCCGCCGCGACCACCGTCGAGTTCGTGTAGGCGTTTTCGCGAAACTTCGTACGAACCTGGCCTTCGACATCCGATCCCTGGCCACCACCGTCGTAATAGGTTCGCTCGATCTCGAACGTCCGTTCCAGGTTTTGGAAGTTGTGGAATCCGATGGCTCGCAGTTCGCTGGACAAGTTCCACCGGCTGACTCGGTACTTCCACCGCATCCCCAACTGGCCCCCGATCATATCGTTGGTGAAGTAGAACCGGTCGGTGATCAGATCCTCCGTCTCCGCGTCGCCGATGTCAAACAAATCGCGGTTCGGGATCACCGGTGGGAACGGAAACGTCAAGCCATCTTCGTTGTAGCGGAAGTAGTCCTGTTGCTGCCATGTGCTTTGGAACTTGACGTAGCGGAATCCAATGAACGGCTCCAAAATACCGCCATGATGCAGCGGCGGCATCCGGAACAACTTGTTCAGTTCGATACTATTGAAGTTACCGACGTTCAGGCTGTCCCGAAGCTTGTAGAACCGAGCTTGATCGGGAAAGCCATAGTCATTGCGATCGGAAACGGGATTGACGCGTTCGGGGTCGTCATCGTCCGGCGCCGCACGGCCTTCGTCGTCTTCGTTCACCCGGTTGATCTTCTCCTGATACGTCTCGAACCAGTTCGCCGTCGAGAAGGTCGAGTGGGAAAACAACCAGCCATGATCCTGGTTCACCCCACTCATGATGTAGCCGACATCCACACGGTTTCCCCAGCCACGGTCGACTCGGTTCTTCGAATCCACATCGTCCGGTCGCGACATTCGCAAGTACATGCGATCGTACGAACCGAACCAGCCTTCTCGAAGGATCGGACCCCCGTAGGTGTCGAGGTCGCTGGCCGGAGCAAAGAACTGTAGATCGTGCTCGAAATACCCCGGTTCGATGAAAGGCTGAATGTTTTGAGCCTGAGCGATCCCCGCTACGGCTAGCACCGCGAAGTATCCAGTCAGCCAGGAAGTGAATCTCTTGAGCAACATAGTCGTCCCACCCTTTTTTGGGTTCTGCGCTGTAGAAAAGAGCAGCCTTACCGTCGAATCACGTCAATCGTCCGGCATCGGACGCCGCAACCTCGAAGCTGACCGCGTGCCGGACTTTCGGATTTTTCCGTGCGTGACGGTAGTATCGGAACGTCCAGTTGCAAAAGTTGAATAAGAAAGGAAAGCCTTGGGGAATTTCTCACGCATGAATGCTTCGACAAGGCGTCGACGGGCATTTTCCAACGAAAAAAGCCTCCACAGGTGGGGCAGATACCTGGGAGGCCAAAGAGAGACTGGCGATGCCAGTCGATAAATGCCAGTATGCTTGGCTTCGATCCACATGCAAGCATTTTATCCCAAATTCCCTAAAAAGCCCAGAATGACCCCTTCGGAGGGGAATTCGACTTCAGCGGTCTGCCAGCATATACTGTATCAGGACAGTATCAGGACAGGCATCTGCCCGCTGACCGGCGTTTCGTTCCCAGTTTTTTCCTTCACCACTTGGGTTGACTATCATGCATCACTGCTATCACCGAGTTCTGGGGCTGCTTCTTTTCTTGTTGGCCGCGACACCCATGGCCGTCGCGACGGAATCGGACGATACGAACAGGCCCCTGGATCAGTACATTCGCTTGACACGCGACGCAGACGATCGGCCTCTGGCCCTGGAAACCGCCGTCGTGCGTTTTCAAGCTGCCGATGGACAGGATGATCAGCTTCGTATCGACTTGATCGGCGCAATCCACATCGCAGATCAATCTTACTTTGCCGAACTGAACCGCCTGTTCCGCAAATACGACGTGGTGCTGTACGAGCTGGTAGCCCCGGAGGAGGATAATGTGCCTGTTCCAGGACGCAATCCTGGGGGAGCAATCGGCGGAATGCAGGTAGGTATGAAGTCCGTGCTGGATCTGGCGTTCCAGTTGGACGAGATCGATTACACGGCTGAAAACTTCATCCATGCCGATCTGACTCCGCAAGAGTTCGCCCGGGCGATGCGAGATCGCAACGAGAGCTTTGCCGGGATGTTCTTCCGGATCATGGGGCGATCGATGAGCGAGCAGGCAAAAGAGCCCTTCGGTGCCGGGGACATCCGATTGCTAGCAGCGATGTTCGCTCCCGATCGGGCTCATCGAATGAAGCTGATCATGGCCGAACAATTCGCTGAGATGGAGGATCAACTGGATATTTTCGATGGGCCTGATGGTTCAACGATCGTCACCGATCGGAATACCAAGGCCTTGGAGGTCCTACGCCGAAAGATGGCGGCGGGCCACAAACGCATCGCGATCTTTTACGGGGCTGGCCATCTAGCCGATTTTCAGCGGCGATTGCAAGCGGAATTCGGGATGAAGCACACCGGCACCGACTGGGTTTCGGCATGGTCGTTGGTCGATCCGAACGACTGAACGTGGTTTGGTCACAACAGGTATCCCAGGCCCAGGCCTACCAGCAGGCCTGCGACGTGAGCCATGTTGGCGATCGGCATGCCGAAACCGGCTAGGATTCCGGTAACGCCCAGCAACAGCCAGATGATCAGAAAGGCCACGGTGCTGCCACTGACAAACAGACCGGATGCGGGGTCCTGCGTCGTCTTGATCCACAGGTAGCCCAGCAGGCCGTAGACCACGCCGGATAATCCCAAAAAGCGGTGCGTCCCGCTCATCTGGCCCCAATCGGTCGGCGCCAGTCCTTGCGCGGCGTTGGACAGCACCGCGATCACCAGAACCAGCAAAACCAACCGCATCGGCCCCTGGCGACGTTCGATCTGGCTGCCAAACATGTAGAACCAAATCATGTTGAACACCAAATGGATCAGATCCATGTGCATGAACGCCGGGGTCGCCAGTCGCCAGATTTCCCCACGGCGGATGTCGATGGCCCGATCTGCGGCACGATTCTCGTTCCAATCCTCCGACTGCACATGCACAGGATCGCAGAAGGCCAGGGTACGGTAAACCGTCGAGCGGGGTCCGCCGAAGTTTAATAGCAGAAAGACCGCGATGCACATCCCGATCACGGCCCTGACCAGCGGCACATTGCCGGATTGTCCGCGCCGCCACTTTTCGGACATCGTCACTTGCCTGCGTCGCGTTTGTTCGCGTTGCCGCGTTTCCTCCTGCAAACGTTCGGCCGCCTCCCGAATCACCCCCTGATAGCGATGGTCTTCGGGGTTCTGCAGGAATTCTCGTAAGGCCTGCTGGGCGGCTTCCAAGTCATCCTCATCACGAACCCAGATCAACCAGGCCTGACCGTCCTCCTCGGCCGTCGCAGCGATGCCGCGCGTGATCAGGAAAGCTGTAAAACGTTCTGCCAAAACTTGTTGGGGCAAGGTGCCGATTTGACGCATGAATGTTCCCAGGGGGCTGGAAGGCAGGCCTTCATCGATTTTTCGGGGGCTCGACGGGTGCTAGCTCTGCCGAAAATGGCATTGCTCTATTCCCCGTTGACAAAGTAAGAGTATAATCCGCGCGGCATACGTTGGGCAAACCCCGTAAGCAAATGCGTTGGCAGCCCAGGCTTGCAACTGCCAAAGCGGTCAGGAAAAGGAGTTCCTCGATGCGATCGATTGCGATCATTAACCAAAAGGGTGGTGTCGGCAAGACTACCACGGCAGTCAACCTTTGCGCGGCGTTGGCCGAGCAGGGAAAGCGGGTGTGCTTGGTCGATCTGGACCCACAAGCTCATGCCTCGTTGCATCTGGGCGTGGCATTGGCAGAGGACCGCCAATCGGTCTACCACGTCTTGACGGGGGATACGCGGCTGTCCGAAGTACGCCTGTGCGTGGCGGACAATCTCTGGCTGGTACCCTCCCAGTTGGATTTGGCGGCTGCCGAGTTGGAATTGGCGGGCGAGGTAGGTCGCGAGGTGATTCTGCGTGATAAATTGCTGCTCGATTCGACCGATTTCGATTATCTGATCATCGACTGCCCACCCTCGTTGGGCGTTTTGACCTTGAATGCCCTGACGGCGGTCCGCGAAGTCTTTCTGCCGCTGCAACCCCACTTTCTGGCTCTCCACGGTTTCGGAAAACTGCTGCGAACCATCGAGGTGGTCGCTCATCGGCTGAACCCCGGCCTGCGGCTGACCGGCGTGATCCTGTGCATGTACGAATCGGGAACGCGACTGGCCGCCGAAGTGACGTCGGACGTCGAGGATTTTTTCCTTCGCCAGCGATCCGAAAGTGCTTGCTGGGCCGATGCCTGTAGTTTCCAGACCCGTGTCCGTCGAAATATCCGCTTGGCCGAAGCTCCCAGTTTCGGCCAGTCGATCTTTCAGTACTCGCCGGAATCCAACGGCGCCAAGGACTACCGGCAACTGGCTCAGGAAGTGCTCGGATTCCCTTTGGACGCGCAGAACGAGTTGCTGCCCGCGATTGAGGAAGTTGCGGAAGCCGCCTGAAAGCACCGCGAAGCACCCCATGGGAAGCGGATTTAGGATTGCCCAGGTTGGGTGTCTTTGTTTTTTAGAGCTGGTAAAGCACCGACTTCCAGGCGGCTGATGCCCGTCGTCCGAGAATCGCCGCGCAGCACGCTCTCGCTGGCCAAGCGTTTTTCCGCGATTCGTGCGCGCCGCGCCAGCACCGTTTCGAAATCAAAGTCGACGGGGCTTCGTTCTGCCAGCGGCTCCAGGTACTTGGCCAACAATTCGGCCGTTTCGAAGCGGTTTTCAGGGCGTCGAGCCATCATTTTGCGGATGATCTTCGAAAGCCGCTCGGGTACCTTCTTATTGATTTCGCGCACGGGTGTCGGGCGACGCCGTCGATGGCCATCCAGTTTCTTTGCCACGGATTCTTCAGGGAACGGGGTCCGGCCGGTCAAAAGAAAATAAAAGGTACAGCCCAGGCTGTAAATGTCAGCCCGACGATCGACTTCAAAGCTGTCCCTGGATTGTTCCGGAGCGATATAATCGGCGGTGCCCAGGCAGGTTTGTCCCATGATGGTCGCTGCCGAAAACTCCGCTTCGCTGCCGCGCGTCATGGCCAACCCAAAGTCCAGCACCTTGACCAATCCGTCGCTACGGATCAACAGGTTCTCCGGTTTGACATCCCGGTGGACCAGCCCAAGCTCGTGCGCGTGATGCAGGCCTCGAGCGGCCTGTAAGACGATATCGCAAGCCGTGGGCCATGGCAAAACGGCTCGGCGGATCTGCAGTAACTCGAACAAACTGACGCCTCGTACCAGTTCCATGACCATGAAATGGATCATGCCATAGATATCCTCAGATTGCTTGATCGCATGAGTCCGCAGGATGTTCGGATGTTGAAGCTGCAGGCCGGCTTCGGCCTCCAGTTGGAATCGGGTCAGCATGCCTTTGTGGTTGCGATGTCGATCCGACAGAACCTTCAACGCGACCTTCCAACCGGTCGATAGTTCCTCGGCCGAGTACAGGTAGCCCATGCCGCCGGATCCCAGGATCTCCAGCAGCTTGTAGTCATCCAGGAACAGACCTCGGCGCCGTCCTTCTAGCAGTCGGTTGGCTTGGTAACGCGTGAGAACACCCTCGGCGACCAATCGGCGAGCGGCCTCCAAAGGATCATCCAGGTCGCGCAACCCCAGCCGTAGGACCGTCTGTCGACAGTGATGATCCGACAGCAACCGGCTACGCTCCAGCAGGCTCAGGAAACCACCGGTAGCGGACTGCTCGGGCATACCTGTCACCTGTTCCGGGTGCGAAGGGGCTAGAGGGTCAATTGTCCGTCCAGGATTCTTCCTTGATCCATCCGGATGACGCGTTCGGCTCTCTCTGCAGCTCGGTCGTCATGCGTGACCAACAGGATCGTCCCTCCCTGCTGCTGGAACTCGGACAGCAGGTCCAGCAAGCCCGCTGCCGTTTCCGGGTCCAGATTGCCCGTGGGTTCGTCGGCCAATAACAACTGGGGTTGATTCAACAGGGCTCGCGCCATCGCAACCCGCTGCCGCTGGCCAACGCTCAGTTGCCCCGGGCGATGCGTGACGCGATCGTTCAATTGGAATCGTTCCAGCAGTTCTTCCGCCCGACCACGCATCTCTTGACGCTTGCCCGGCTGCGCTGCGATCAGGATGTTGTCCAGCACCGACAAGTAGGGCAGCAGATGGAACATTTGAAAGACGAACCCGACGTTCTCCGATCGGAATTGAGCCCGTTGGGCAGCCGTCATTTCGGAAATCGGCTGATCGGCGACCAGGGCTCGGCCCGCCGTGGGCAAAGCCAATCCGCCGACCATCGACAACAACGTGGATTTGCCGCATCCGCTGGGGCCGCGAACGGCGACGTACTGTCCCTGGTCGACGATCAGGTCCACATCATCCAAGGCGGCGACGTCCCCGCGACGAGTACGAAAGACTTTTCGAAGGCCTTCCAGTCGGATCATTTCAAATCGCTCGTTTCCATCGATGGCAGAAGTACTTCGCAACTTCGCAACGTCAGCGGGGTCGCAAGACCATGAAGGTCATTCCAAACAACAAAACGAACGCGACCGCCAATCCCATGGCGACCAGAAACACCCCACGAAACATACTGGAGGCGTCTCCGTTGGTCAAGGCTGCCGTCGCCGTCGTAGGTTCGGTGGTCAGGCTGACCGCAGCGACTTCGACCGCAGCGTCTTCAACCGTAGCGACTTCGACCGTAGCGACTTCGACCGCAGCGACTTCGACCGCAGCGTCTTCGGTCGCAGCGTCTTCGGTCGTAGCGTCTTCGGTCGTAGCGTCTTCTGCTACGTCGTCGGAAGGCTGGTCGGTGGCCCGAGCGATGTCCGACTCGACTTCGGTTGCGGTAGCCATCTCCGTGTCGTCCGTGTCGGATTCAGGTTGCTCCAGCGAAGCCTGCTGGACGGGCGGGATCATCAGATCCTGGAAGAAGTCCTCGGTGCTGAACTGAGCTTCGGCGCCTTCCTCGGCACCAAACTTGGCGGCCAACTTTTCTGCGGCCACAAACCAATTCGTGGCGAACAACAGATCCATTCCCGGGTTCTGATCCTTGACCGTGCATGAACAGGCACCGGTGACGAAGTCGACGCAGTCCAAAAGATTGTCGCGATTGATCCCTCGACCGATACAAGGTGGCAACGCACGACCTCGGCCGAAGATGACAAACATCATCGGTTGGTCCTCGAACTGCTCGTCCTTCAAATCTTCTTCCATCGACAGCAGCGTCTCCAGGAACCACTTCTCCTTCGGGTCCGATCGATCCACTTTCACGTATCCCACCTCGATCTGCGGCGACTCTGGTTCCTCTTCCGCTTCGTCACGTCGCGGCGTGAAGAATCCGACGGGCGGCGGGATATACAACTCGATCTTGCCGCTGGCGATGTCAGCCACGAACTCCTTGATTAACTGCTCGGCTTTCTGATTGGCTTCGTCGTCCGAGCCCGTGATCATGACCATGACGCCAGCGGTGCCTTCGGATAACTGTTCTACCACCGATCGACGGGCTGGCGAGTCGATCAGGGCCTGCAACACCTCCGCATCCATGTCGCCGTGATGGATCGGCACGCCGTAAGGTGTCACGACCACGTAGCAGGGCGTTTGCTTGTCCGGCTGGGCCTCCCACCATTTCCGTACGTCGGGCGGGATGGTTTTCAGCTCGGAATCCTCCTTGACATCAACGGCTGCCAAAAACAGATTGGCCGTCCGCTCCTCGCACTTGGCCGCCGCTCGGATACTCTCATGGACCTCAGCGACCGTTTCATCGACGTCCTGTTCATGAAAGTAATAGATCTCGTAGGGTGCCGGTTCCCAACGATACATGGCGTAGCGGTAGACGGGCGTGCTGCACGCCCAAACCGTACCGGCTGCGAGGACGAAAACCGCCCCGAACACGCCCAATAGTCGACTAAAGTGCTTGGTTACCTGCAAGTTGGCAAATGAAATCATCTTTCCGCCTCCACGGATCAAAGGACATTTTTCAGTGGACCTAACACCTGTAGCTTAGCAACGTCGGTACCGTAGGGCAATGATCCGAAACGCGTCCGAGGGGCAGGGAGGCGTAATTTGGTCCATGTGATGGGTGCGTAAACGGGAATTCTGGAGGAGACCAATCACCGTTTCCATGACCAACGGGCCCACTCGCCACTGGCGGACCGCCGAAGTATAACAGAGTGCGTTTACGAATAAGGCTCCTGCAAAGAGGAATCATGCCCCAGCAAGTCCTGCTAGAAGCGCGTCAGATCGGTCGTCGAGCTGCGTCCGGCGGGCGTTGGCTGCTACGCGGTGTGAGCCTGAGGATCGAAGCGGGCCAGCGAATGGCGTTGTCCGGTTTGTCCGGTTCGGGCAAGACGCTATTGTTACGATCGTTGGCTCGGCTGGACCCGATCGAAGAAGGCCAGGTTTTTTGGCGAGGCCAGTCGATTCGGGGTGTGCGAGTCCCCGAGTTTCGCCGCCGAGTGATCTATCTGCATCAGCGAGCGACGTTGGTCGAGTCGCGGGTGGAGGACGATCTGCGGGCAGCCTTTCATTTGCGAGTCAACCGCGACCGGCAATTCTGTTTGTCGAAAATTCTGCGATGGCTGCAGTGGCTGGGACGCGATCCCGACCTGCTGCAGCGGCGAAGCAGCGATCTATCCGGCGGTGAAGCCCAATTGGTCGCCATCATGCGGGCCGTCCAGTTGGAGCCCGACATGCTGCTGTTGGATGAACCGACGGCCGCACTGGATCCGCAAACGGCCGAGGCCGTCGAGCGACTGGTCGACATCTGGTACCAGCAGCAACCCGATCATCGCGCGCTGGTTTGGGTGACCCACAATCCCGAGCAATCCCGGCGTATCGCTGGGCGGCAACTGACCCTGCAGCAAGGTGCATTGATCGAGGCCGATTCCTGATGGACGCCCCTTACTTGATCCTCGACTGGTGGCAGGTCGCACTGGCATCGTTACTGATCCTGATCAACGGCGCCATCTCGGCATCGCTTCGTCTGAAGATGGAGCGCACGCTGGCGATCGCCGCGATTCGAACGGTCGTGCAACTGCTGTTGATCGGGATGGTCCTGGAATGGGTTTTTCGAGTCGAGAGGGCGACGATCGTGGTGGGGTTGTTGTCGATCATGACCTTGGTGGCCGGATACACCGCTGTCCAGCGGACTCCGCGCCGCTACCCGGGAATCTGGTGGAATGCTCTGATTTCGGTCTGGGTCAGCTCCTGGTTCGTCACGGCCTATGCCGTCATGGTTGTCATGGGTAACGTCCAGCAATGGTACCAGCCGCAGTACACGATCCCCCTGATGGGCATGATTTTGGGCAACACGATGAACGGCGTGTCACTCGGTCTGTCGGCGTTGATCGATTCGCTGGACTCGCAGCGGGATCGTGTGGAGACGCTGCTGGCGTTAGGGGCCACTCGTTGGGAAGCCGCCAGTGGCCCGATCCGTCAGGCCGTGCGCACCGGGATGATTCCGCTGGTAAACATGATGATGGTGGTTGGATTGGTCAATCTTCCCGGAATGATGACCGGGCAGATCCTCTCCGGAACTCGCCCCATGCATGCCGTCAATTATCAGATCGTGATCATGTTCCTGGTGGCCTCTTCGGCGGCTCTGGGTACGGTCAGCGTGGTATTGTTGGCCTTTTTGCGATTGTTCAGCCGGGACCATCAGTTCCTGGCCGCGCGATTGGAATCTTCCGAACCACCGCGCTGATCATCACGTTTCGCAGAGCGGAGAAAGGAGGAAACTCGGTTGGTAGGCGACTTGGTCTGCTTGCTCGTTTTCCTCGAAGTAACGTTATCTAGAAGAAGCAGCCGATTTTGGAAAGAGAGATCACTTCCATGCAGTCAATGCGGACCAATGGGTACGGCCCTTTCGACGGTGGTAGTTTGAATGGTTGGATTGACGGTCCCCGCGAGCCGGTCGCACCCGCTCACTTGGAACAGATGGAAGAGCGAGGTTTCCTGCCCGTTCAACCAACCAACTGGGACGAGACGGATTTGATAGAATCCGACGTGGCGATATTGATTCTCAAGAGCCTGCACTCCCGCGGGAACTCTTCGGGACGCGGCCTGAGCGAGCGACTCAGATTGCCTTTCTTACTAGTCGAACCACTGTTGTGGCGTTTGACCCAGGACCAACTGATTGTCTACTGTGATGCGGCCCCGATGAACGATGCGGTGTACCAGTTGACCGACGCAGGCCGCGAGAAGGCCAGGCGGTCCGCAGAACACTGTGCATACGACGGGGCCGCTCCCGTGTCGTTGGATGCTTACATTCAAAGTGTTCAGGCACAATCCATCCGTTCCCAACATCTGACGCTCGCCGATTTGCAACGCGTTTTCTCCGACCTGCTGCTCCCGCGGCGACTGTTGGATCGCCTGGGCCCCGCAGTCAACTCGGGCCGTGGCCTTTTGTTGTATGGCGCACCGGGCAATGGCAAGACCAGCATCGCCGAACGAGTGTCTCATGCCTTCGATGATCCCGTCTGGATTCCCCGAGTGCTGGGCATCGATGACCAGATCGTTCGTCTGTTCGATCCGCTGAGCCATGAAGAAGTGCCACTGGAAGCCCCCGCGAACAATTACTCGAAGACTCCGATCGATCATCGCTGGGTGCGCATCCGGCGTCCGACGATCACCGTCGGTGGGGAACTGACTCTGGAAAGCCTGGAGATTACGTTCAACGCGTCGACCGGTATCGGCGAAGCACCTCTGCAGTTAAAGAGCAATTGCGGGACACTGGTGATCGATGATTTTGGGCGGCAGCGGATCAGTGTTGATCAACTGCTGAACCGTTGGATTGTCCCGCTGGAAAAACGGTATGACTTTTTGAGTCTGGCGAACGGAAAAAAGTTGCAGGTCCCGTTCGACTGCCTGGTCATCTTCTCAACAAACCTTTCGTCAAAAGAACTGAATCACGAAGGATTCCTGCGGCGCATCCCTTACAAGATCGAAGTCCCGGATCCCAGCGAGTCGGATTTTCGGTCGCTGTTGCAGCGGCTATGCCAAGATCTGGGGATCTCCCATCAGACCCAAGCGGTTGACTACCTGATCGATCGCCACTACAAGGCGGCAGGACGCTCTTTTCGTTACTGCCACCCCCGCGACCTGATGCTGCAGATCCGCGGTTACTGCTTTTTTCATGGCACGGCACCAGAATTGACGGAAGAAAACATCGATACCGCCGTTGCCAACTATTTCAGCGACGCCTAAG
>REEF01000499.1 GCA_007695205.1 Planctomycetaceae bacterium | reverse complement strand
GGGGCCAGAGTCATGGTGTTCAAGGGCAGGCCCAGCACCTACTCGGGAAGGAACGGGTAACTCGTATCGATCCCCAGGTTCCCGACCGACTGTTCGAACTCGACAAGCTTAATGAGGAGCGTCTGCTTAGCGAGGCCGCCCATGCGAGTCGGCATTTTTCGCCAGACTTTGCTGCCAAGTTCAAGCCGCACATTGCGGCTCCGTTCCACCCGATTGATTTCAGCAAGTAGGAGATACGTATGCACATGGACGCCGAATACCTGAACAGGCTCTTGGACTTCTTGGTGGAACTGCTGGACATCCCACCGTCCTTCTACCAGAAGGCGGCAGATCGCTACCGGTCGCTCGGGGAGTGGCTGCATCGTAAGGAGTCGAAGGCCGCAGACCTCTCGCCAGAGGTCTACCTGCAAGGGTCATTTCGGTACGGCACGGTCATCAGGCCGTTGCTCGCACGAGAGGAGTACGACCTCGACCTGGTATGCCAGATCGTATTGACGAAGTCCGCCGTCACCCAGAAGTACGTCAAGCACCTTTTGGGCGACGAGATCAAGGGATATGCCGAGGCCCACTCTTTCAACGAACCAGCCGATGAGAAGCCTCGCTGTTGGCGATTGAACTACGCCGATGATGTCAGCTTCCACATGGACATCCTGCCGTGTGTCCCAGAAGATTTGGCCTTTATCCAGCAACTTGCCTTGCTCGGCACACCGCCAGAATTGGCGGATCACGCTGTGGCGATCACCGACAAGCGGCGCCGCAATTACCCAGTCATCAATCCCGACTGGCCAAGCAGCAACCCGCGTGGCTTCGCCAAGTGGTTCGAGAGCAAGCTTCTACCCTACGCCCGGCAGAAAATCGCCAGCCTCGTAGTGAACCGGGTTTACGCTTCCATCGACAAGGTTCCGCCCTACGAGTGGAAAACGATTCTTCAGCGGTGCATTCAGATTTTGAAGCGGCACCGGGACGTGATGTTCAAGGACTCGCCGGAGTGGAAGCCGCTCTCCATGATTATCACGACGCTCGCCACGCACAGCTACAACGGCGAGTCGGAACTGTACGAGGCCCTGACGAACATCGTGGAACGGATGCCCAACTTCGTTCGCTCGACCCAGCCCCGCATCCCGAACCCGCTGAACCCGAGGGAAGACTTTGCCGACCGCTGGGCCGCGGATCAGCGATTTGAGCAGAACTTTTGGGCATGGCACCGGCAGGTGCAGGCTGACATCGCCAACCTGCCCGAACTGATCGGCAGGGTTCCGGAGATCGTTCGCAACGTGCGACAGAAGTTCGGGGCGGACTTGACCGGCGAGATGCAGAGGAATTTGAAAGTCGCGAGTGCGGTGCCGACGCCGCGCATCATCACGTCCGCTCCGGCAATTCATATCGCGACTCCACCGAAACCCTGGCGTCGAAATGCGTAGCCGCATAGAGGACCAGTTTGAACGATGGAAACTCGACGACTTGCTGCTGGCGTATCCGGACCTGAGTTTGCGACCCATCGTGAATGGGGTGATGCGGCTCACGGGCACGCTGGCATTCAGTGCCGATGCGAAAGGGCTGGAGCGGATCGACGACGCCTACGAAGTCGAGATCATCGTCCCATCCGGTTTTCCTCGCGAATTGCCGCTCGTGAAGGAAACCGCTGGCCGCATCCCGAAGGACTTCCACACGAACGACGATGGCAACCTCTGTTTAGGATCGCCGGTTCGCCAGCACCTGGAACTGAAGAAATCGCTGACGCTGTCAGGATTCATGGAGCACTGCGTCATCCCGTACCTTTACGGATTCTCGTTTCGCGAGAAGCATGGCCAGCTTCCGTTTGGCGAACTCGAGCATGGCATGAAGGGAATTCGCCAAGACTTCGCGGAAGTCATCGGCGTAAAGGATCACCAGGCCGCCGTGCGGATGGTCCAGCTTGCGGGTATGAAGAAAAGTGATGCCAACAAGCGGCCATGCCCATGCGGCAGTGGGCGAAGGCTCGGCAAGTGCCACAACCACCACGTTAACGTCTTGAGGAAGCAACTTGGCCGAACCTGGTTTCGGGAGCAGTACCGATGGTTGACCGGAAAATGAACGCCACACCCAACAGAACGCTGTCAGCAGGCGGGTGCCCCGCATGAAGAAGCGTCTTCGGAACATCGCGGATCTGCGCATGGGCTACCAGTTTCGCGGGAAAGTGAAACCCGACCCGACCGGGACCGTTCGGGTCGTGCAGATCAAGGACATCGACCTTGACTTGCGGATTCGCGTGGCGGACTTGGTGACGGTGAGCCTCGACCGGCCGGAGCCGTATCTCGTCCAGGCCGACGACGTGCTGTTCCTGAGCCGCGGACATCGGCTTTACGCCGTCCTGGTTCCCGAGGTGGAATCGAACACCATCGCCACCGGCTATTTTTTCATCCTCCGGCCGAATCCCCGCTTGGTGTTGCCGGCGTATCTCGCGTGGTCGCTGAACCAGCCCGATTTTCAGGAATCGCTGCGGCCCTTTCACCGGGGCAGCCATGTTCCGATGGTTTCCCGCACCGACGTGGAGGAGCTGCGAATCGAGGCACCGCCGCTCGACGTGCAGCGGCGGATACTCGCCCTCAACGATTTATGTGATCGCGAACGGCGCTTGTGCGCGGCGATTGTGGAGAAGCGCCGCCTGCTTGCGGGGGCTGTTTCCCGGAAGTTGATGCGAGAAACAGGGGACTTACGTCCCCCGCTCGCCAATAAGGACGACTGACATGGCTAACGGTTTTAACCAGGACGAAATCAACGCGATTGTCTGGAAGGCGTGCGATACCTTCCGGGGCGCGGTCGATCCGTCCGAGTACAAGAACTACATCCTCACCATGCTGTTCCTGAAATACCTGTCCGATCTGTGGAAGGACAAGCAGCGGGAATTGCACGACAAACATCAAGGCGACCCGGAGCGTATCAAACGAGCGTTGAATCGCGAGCGGTTCGTCGTGCCCGACGAGTGCGATTTCGATTACCTCTACGCCCATCGCGACGCCCCGAACGTCGGCGAACTCATCAACGTGGCGTTGGAGAGGATCGAGGACGCGAACAAGACCAAGCTGGAAAACGTGTTCCGCAACGTGGATTTCAACTCCGAACCGGCCTTGGGACAGACCAGGGAGCGGAATCGGCGGCTGAAACATCTGCTGGAAGACTTCAACGACGCGCGGCTCGACCTGCGACCCTCGCGGGTCGGGCACCGCGACGTGATCGGCGACGTGTACGAGTACCTCATCGGCCAGTTCGCCGCCGGCGCGGGCAAGAAGGCGGGCGAGTTCTACACGCCGCCGGAAGTCTCCACGCTGCTGGCGAAGCTGGTCCAGCCGAAGGCCGGCGACCGCATCTGCGACCCGGCCTGCGGCTCCGGCTCGTTGCTGATTCGCGTCGCCCGGGAGGTAAAGGACGAGGACGGCCAGCCGAGCAAGAACTTCTCGCTGTTCGGCCAGGAATCGAACGGTAGCACCTGGGCGCTCTGCCGCATGAATCTGTTTCTGCACGAGCAGGACGCCGCCCGCGTCGAATGGTGCGACACAATCACCAATCCCAAGCTGGTCGAAGATAACTCACTGACGAAGTTCAACGTGGTCGTCGCCAATCCACCGTTCTCGCTCGACAAGTGGGGCGCCGACTTCGCCGGGCACGATCCGCACCGGCGGTTCTGGCGCGGCATTCCGCCCAAGAGCAAGGGAGATTACGCCTTCATCACGCACATGATCGAGATCGCGCTCGCCGACGATGGTCGCATTGGGGTCATCGTGCCGCATGGCGTGCTGTTCCGGGGCGGCTCGGAAGGATTGATCCGGCAAAAGCTGATCGAGGAGAACCTGCTCGAAGTGGTGATCGGCCTGCCGGCGAATCTCTTTTTCGGCACCGGCATCCCGGCGGCGATCCTGATTTTCCACAAGGGCCGCAAGACGACGGACGTGCTGTTCATCGACGCCAGCCGCAAGTTCGCCGACGACAAGAAGCAGAGCCGGCTGCGTCCGGAGGATATCGAGAAGATCGTCGGCGTTTATCGGACGTTCAACAGCGTGCCGAAATACGCCTACCGGGCCAAGCGGAAGGAGATCGAGGAGAACGAGTTCAATCTCAATATCCCGCGCTATGTGGATACGTCGGAGGAGGAAGCTGAAATCGACATCGCCGCGTTGCAGGCGGAGATTGAGGGGCTGGAGGCGGAGCTTGCGGAGACGCGGGAGGAGATGAAGCGGTTTTTGGTTGAGTTGGGATTCGGCAAATGAGCACATGGAAAAAGGTGCAAGTTGGCTCTGTTGCTGAGGTGAATCCGTCGCTACCGCGAGTACCGTCACCAGATGAGGTCGTCTCCTTCCTGAGCATGTCTGATGTTGGTGAAGGGAAGATTATTAGCAGGCAAACGCGGCTTGCTAGGCGAGTGCTCAATGGCTTTAC
>REEF01001024.1 GCA_007695205.1 Planctomycetaceae bacterium | reverse complement strand
GATCAGGCGGATTCGGCGTAGTCGTGGTAGCCTTTGGTCTGGCGGACGAGTTCCAGGAGGCTTTCCAGTTCATTTTGGCCCGTGCGGATACGCACGCGGACGACCCGAGCACCCTCGGGTACATCCGATTCGGCGATCCGACGCAGCTTGTCTTTTCCGTAGATCAGGATATCACGGTCATCGCGTCCGTTGACCGCGTAGACAACATCGGCGCTGTCCAGTAACTGCCTGGGGTCGGCGACCAAGCCATTGACCAGATCGTTCTCGGTGGTGATCAGCGCTTCGAAAGGGATTTCATTGATTCTTCGTTCCATTGTTTTCAATTCCTTTGGTTCGTAAAAAGTAAATCTTCATCCGCCTCGCGATCAGCCCGTCTGCTCGCGAGCGGGGTCTAGGCGTACCGAATCTCGGTTTTTTCATCCGGATTCTGGCGGCTCGTGAGAGAGGACAAGCCGCCTCGAGAGACCTGTGTGATCTCTGCGATAGGCGAACATCAAGTTCAGCACTTTTGTCGGAGGTATCTACTAGACTATCGGAGACGACCGCATAATGGCAAGACCAAATCCGTTCGAAAAAGGATTTAAGGCAGCAAAACTAGCTGCCCATCCCAACGATTCACAATTATAATCGAAGTCTTTCATCGATTTTTTACAAGTGACCGCTGATGATCCAGGACATGCCCCCCCATCCGCCCCACTCGAAGCTGGATCGAGAAGTTTTTCGGCGTTACCGCGACTGCGTCCAGTTGCTGATCGACCAGGTTCCGGGCATCGAGCGGGCGTTGGTCGAGCAGGGTGAGCGGGTCTCCCTGGATGGCTGGCAATCGATGCAACTGCGTTATCAAGCGTTTCAGCAGCAGGACGCCGAGCCGATGATGGTTGCCACGTTGTATGGTCCCAGCGGTGCTGGCAAGAGCGCCTGGTTTCGCCAGTTGACGGGTGTCGACGTGCCTTCGGGTCATGTGCTGCGACCGATGACGCATGTCTGCGCGATGGCGATCCCCCCCGCCCTGGACGATCCCCAACGGCTCGGTCGGCTGTTTCCAGGGTTTGTTTTGGAGCCGCTACAGCATGTGGATGATCTGTGCCAGCCGGGAACCGACGCCGATCGTTTGCTATACGTCACCTATGCGGACCGCGATCCGGCTCAATCGCTGCCGTTGATCCTGGTCGATGTCCCGGACTTCAACACGGTGGAGAAAGCGAACTGGGACAAGGCGGATCGGATGCTGGACCGAGCCGAGGTGGTGGTGTTCGTAGTTTTCGGCGACGCTTACAAGGACGACCGGGTGGTCAGCGAGCTGGCTCGATGTTGCCGCAAGGCGGGGTTCCTGGCCTATCTGTTCACGAAGACGACGCCTGCGGCCGCCGCGGCCAAATGGAACGACCTGCTGGAAACGGTGCAGCGTTTCGAATCGTTCCAGCAACCTCGGAACGATGGTCAGACGTTGCACGCATTCCTGGCCGGTTGCGATGCCTATTGCAGCCCGTGGAGCGACGAGCCTCAGTTATCCGAAATCGTCCCGTTGCGTCCGACGACGCCACCGTTGGATTCCCTGCTGCGGGGCCAGGATGCGGTCCGGATCGTGCTGACCGGTTTACTGGAATCCACGGACCAGGCGGTTGCGGGATGTCGGGATCTGCTGAGCCTGGCGCGGTCGCACCGCGCGGCCTGCGATCACGCCTTGCAATGCGTGGCGAACGAGGTGCAGACGACGGCCGCAACGGTCGCCGCCAGCCAATTCCCGGCCGGTCGGCTGGTGGAACTGGCGATCGATGTCTCGCGGAAGAACCTGCATTGGTCGGCACGCATCGTTCGCTATCCGATCGCCCTGATGGCACGACAAAGCAAAGCGGCGGTGCGCCGGCTGCTGGGCTGGTTGTTAGACAATCCGGATCCGGACGAAGTGCGACAGCGTCCCGATCTGGAACGCGACCGGCTGCATGAATTCGCCGAGCGCTTGATCGACCGTTTCCGATCCTTGTATCCCCAGCAGGCGGTCCCCGGCGGGATGTTGGATCACGCCCGGTGCGGCGCCCTTCGGGATGCGTTTTTGGAACAACCGTTGCCTCAGCCGACCCAGGACTGGGAAGAGGTAGTCCGGTTGGCGTTGGCTCAGTGGTGTAAGGACAATCGCTGGCTGGCTCATCTCTTGGTGATCTCGGGCGATGTCATGCTGGCGGCCGGGGCCACGGCGATCGTCATCGATCTGGGCACGACGGGCGGCATTGTGGGCACCGTGGGATTGCCGGCGATGGCAGGCGCCGGCAGTGTCGTGGCCGGTCGGATTCTGGACCGGTTCGACCATTTGCAACTCAGACGGATCGCCGAACAGGCCTACGACACCTGGCGGGATCAGCGTCGTCAGGAATTGGCCGATCATCTGCAGACGCATTTTGTCAGCCCCTTATTCGAATCGTGGCACCGCTGCCTGGAGCGATTGGACGAAACGACGATCGATCGTTGTACGGTGGCGTGTGCCGAATTGACGGAATTGGCAAAACATTTGGGGGTTCACCGGTGAGCAAAGCGACATTTCTCCCTGGATTCGTTCAACGGGTCGAGCGGCTGGACAGGATGGCTCAACGTGCCGGCAGCCTGGACGCGGCGATGCGGATGTCCTTGCGATTGGGCGAGGCGCTGCGGCGTTTGGACAGCGATGACCCGACGGTCCCGGTGGTGCGAGTCGTCCTGTTAGGCGGCACGGGGGTTGGCAAGAGTGCCTTGTTCAACGCTCTGATCGGGCGATCCCAGGCCAGCCCGACCTCGGACGACGTACGCTGTTTTACCCAAAAGCCGTTTGTGGCCGTATCGGCTCAAGACCGGCCCTTGTTGAATCTGCCTGCCGAACTGGACCCGCAATACATCGATGTCGATCTGGGCGGGATCGCGCTGATCGACACCCCCGATATCGACGGTGCTTTGCGCGAGAACTGGCACGTCACCCGGGCGATCGTGCGCCGCGCGGACATCGTCGTGTACGTGACGATGCCGGACCGCCGTTCGGAATTCCAAGTGCATCAGGAACTGCTCGCTTGGGCCTCGCTGAAACGGTGGTACTTTGTGCTGAACAAAGCCGACCAAGTATCTCGCGTGATCGACCAGGTGCGAGACGATTTCGATGGCCGTCTGCGGGATCTGGGCTTCGAGCCGCACGACGGGGTGCGTTTCGTGGCCAGTGCGACGGATCAGGGACGCTATGATTTTTCGCGGATGCGTCAGTCGCTGTTCAATACCCGCTTGGTGGAAAGCGTCGAGAAGCTGCGCGCCGACGGATTTTTGGGCTATACCTCGCATGCGTTGTCGGACCAGGTAGTCGAAGCGTTGGCGGTTCGGCTGGAGAAGGTGGTCGAGTACGAAGCCGAGCTGAACGATCGCATCCGCCAGGTATACCGGGACAGCCTGGAACAGCCTTTGGCTCGACACGCGTTTCGCGTAGTGGTTCGCGAGTTGGCTTGGCGTTATCTGGGCGAGCGGATTGGTTGGCTGATGGGGGTGGCGGTATGGCTGCGAGCTCGTGCGTCGGCGTTGAACGCTTCGTTCCACGTCGCGCGTTTGGGGCTAGGTCGCTGGAACCTGATCGGTTTGGCGCGAGCCGGTGTGTCGGTCTTACATGCCATGTTACGAGGCATGGTGCCGCTCCAACGTATCCTGACCGCGATGGGGCCCAAGTACCGCGAGGAGATCCGCAGCATCCAAGCCGATGCGCAACGATTTCTGGAGGACCAGCAGCTGACCGGATTCGCCCCCACGGCTCTTTCTGCTTCGACCAGCATCGATCCCGCCGACGGCTCGGCAGATGCCGACGGAGCCGCCCAGCAAGGCAAGGCGAACGATTGGCCTCGATGGGTGTACCAGTCCTTGTGGGAAGGCGGCGAAGGGCAGGAACTGGAGCATCTGCAGACGGACCTGGACAACCTGGGCCAGCAGACGGCCAAGCAGGTCGGGCCGTGGCCGCTGGCCGTGGTGACCAACATCATCCCGACCGCTTTCGCTGCCCACGCGCTGTTCCGGATCGGCAAAGCCTGGTTGGATGCCCAGTACCTGCCTGCGGCCTTCTATGGCATGGCGATCTCGCTGCTGCTGGTCAGCCTGTTGCCGGGCTACCTGCTGCTGGCCTGGCGGATGCGTCGCGCCTGTGCGGCGCTCGAGCCTCGCACGCTGGTCGACAGCGTCCAACATCCTCTGGCGACCACGCCGGTACGGACCGTGCGCGAGCGGTTAAGCGAGTTCCTGCGAGAAACCGTCTCGCTGCGATCGACGCTGAACCAGTTGCGTCGCGAGCTGGATCAGGAGATCCCCTCGGCCTCGACCGTCCGCCCCAGTCGACCGCTGGCGGACTAGTGCGGATTATTTGGGTTACCCTGCGCGGCTCATCCGTGCCCCGGCTTTACCATCCGTGCACTAAGCACCCGGCC
>REEF01000734.1 GCA_007695205.1 Planctomycetaceae bacterium | reverse complement strand
TGGGGCGCGTTCCGCGACAGCGATCGCGGGCCCCAGATCATCTTGGCCGATGGTTCCTGGCTGGTCGGTGATGTGCGGCAAATCGACGAAAACCACGTGCAGATCCTCTCCAGCCTGTGGGGCGAGGTATCCTTGCCGAAAAATCGTGTGCGTGGCGTGATATTCAATCCGTCCGTCGATCCGTTGCAACGCGATCGCGTCCGAGGGCAGATCTTCGCGTCCCGGGGCGACGATCATCAGTTGTGGCTCGAAAATGACGATGTGATCGCGGGTACCGCCCAGCGACTGGTCGAGCAAGAGATCGGGCCGGGGGAACTCTCGAATAGCCTGGTCTTTGTCACGCGAGGTCGCGAGTTGCTGATCGAGTTGGACAAGATCACGGCGTTGGTTTTCAACTCGACGCAAGATCAACGCGACTCGCAGCCAGTTTCCCACACGTTGTTGGGCTTGGCCGACGGCACAAGGCTGATCGTTCGGGACATCGAACTCTCCGATCGCATCGCGCGGCTGGCATTGGACGGTGACATCCAATTGACCATCGACCCGCCATCACTTTGGGAGCTGACCGTCCTGGTCCAGCCCCTGGGCGCCGGCATCGTGTATCTGTCGGATCTTGAATCCGTGGGGTATAAGCACATTCCCTTGCTGACCAGGACCGTCCCCCTGGGATTGGATCGGAACTCGCAAGGCGGTGCTTTACGAGCCGGTGGCAAATTGTATGCCAAGGGCATAGGAATGCCCGGCACGTCGCGAGTCGCGTACGCGCTGCGAGGCCGCTATCAGCGGTTTGCTGCCGAGGTCGTTCTGGATGATTCGGCCGGTCCCAGCGGGAGTGTGGTATTCCGCGTGCTGTTCAGCGATGGACAAGGGGGGTGGGAGACGGCCTGGGAGAGCCCCCTGGTACGCAGCGGCGATCCGCCTCGACCGATCTCGGTCGACACTCGCGGAGTCCAGGCAATGGTGCTGATCGTTGACATGGGCCAGCGCGGTGATGTGCAGGATCACGCGTTATGGCTGAACGCTCGTTTGGTGGAGTTGCAGAAATGATGGACCAGGTGGTCAATGTCGGTCGGCGATTGGCGCAGACGGCTGAACGAAATCCCGCTGGCATTGCCGTGATTCAAGCTGGCAAGCCTGGCATCCGAGGAACTCGCCCGTACCAGCAATGCACGTTCCAGCAACTGGAAGACGACAGCAACCTGTTGGCCGATGGGTTGTGCGACATGGGCATCCAGCCCGGGATGCGATTGGTATTGATGGTCCGACCCGGAATCGATTTCATCTCGCTGGTTTTTGCCATGCTGAAGGCTGGCATTGTCTCGGTGCTGATCGATCCGGGAATGGGACGTACGGCCTTGCTGCGTTGCCTGCAGGAAGTCGAACCGGACGGCTTTGTCGCGATTCCGCTGGCCCACGCTGTTCGTTGTCTGTTCCGGCGACGTTTTCCCCAATCCCGTTTTCACGTCACGGTCGGCCGTCGCTGGTTCTGGGGCGGCCCCACCCTGACCGACTTGCGGCAGCGGGAACGGAGCAAAGAATTCCGATCGGCGACGACGCGGGCGCATGATCCGGCCGCGATCATCTTCACCACCGGCAGCACCGGTCCACCCAAAGGCGTTCTGTACCGCCATGGAAACTTCGATTCCCAAGTCGACGAACTACGAGAATTCTACGCCATTGAGCCCGGCGAGATCGACTTGGCAGGGTTTCCCTTGTTCGGATTATTCAATTGCGCCATGGGCGTCACCACCGTGGTTCCCTTTATGGATCCGACTCGCCCCGCCACCGTCGATCCGCGCAACATCATCGAGCCCATACGCCAATGGCAGGTGACGCAATCGTTCGGCTCGCCCGCGTTGTGGAATGTCGTGGGACGCTACTGCGAAGAGCATTCCGTCCGTCTGCCCTCATTGAAACGCGTCCTTTCGGCGGGTGCACCTGTACCCCCGCATGTGCTCCGACGGATGAAAAACGTCATTCACCCGGACGGCGACATCCATACTCCGTATGGAGCCACCGAATCGTTGCCCGTAGCGTCGATTTCGGCCAGCGAAGTCCTCTCCGAGACCGCTGTGCGCAGCCAAGACGGAGCGGGCACCTGTGTCGGCCGACGCTTTCCCCAGATCGACTGGAAAATCATCCAGATCGAAGATGGCCCGATCGCGTCCATCGAGCAAGCTCAGGAATTGCCCCAAGAACAGATCGGCGAAATCATCGTGCAAGGACCTGTCGTCACGACCGAGTACGTGACCGGCACGCAGGCGAATCCCCTGCATAAGATCGCCGATGGTGATCGATTCTGGCATCGGATCGGCGATCTCGGCTACTTGGACAAAGACGATCGATTATGGTTCTGCGGACGCAAGGCTCATCGCGTGTTGACCGCCAGCGGTCCCATGTACTCGGTTCCGTGCGAAGCCATTTTGAACAATCACGAAGCCGTCTATCGTTCCGCGCTGGTCGGAGTGGGAACGCCCGGTACCCAAGTCCCGGTCTTCGTTGTCGAACCGTGGCCCAAGCGATTCCCCACCCATTCCAAACAGCGTCAGCAACTACTGCAAGAACTCCGCGAATTGGCAGTTTCCCACCCACTGACACGTGACGTTCGGACCATCCTGCTGCACCGCAGTCTGCCCGTCGACATCCGCCACAACGCGAAAATCTCGCGCGAAAAACTGGCCGTTTGGGCTAGCAAAATCGTCCGATCATCTCCGACAACCCCCTGATTTGAGTATAATCACACTAATCCTTCCCACGCACTCTTTGGAATCACCTTCTTGGGTGTGTTGCTTTTTTCTTTAAGCTGGGAATTTCGCGAGCTATCGTTCGTTTATACGGGCTTTGCTATCGATGCATGCGGATGGGCTCGGAAGAATAGTCAAATGCTGGTCGCGTCAATTTGACACCCTGCAGTTGCCTGCGTATACTTCCAGAGCTTTGAGAAAAAGGCCATCCGGTTCTGGTACGGCCAGGACCGCTGAGCGACAAAACGGAGAACCCACATTTGGGGAGACCGACCATGAAAAAAGCAGAAGCAAAGCAGTATAAGGAACGCCTGCTAACATTGCGGGCTCGTTTGCGAGGGGATGTTCATGCCATGGCCGAAGCGGCGTTGAACAAGACCAGAGCCGAGGCCAGTGGCGATCTCTCGACGATGCCGATCCACATGGCCGACATGGGCACCGACAATTATGAACAAGAGTTCACGCTTTCTTTGTTGGAAAACGAAGAGCACACGCTCGAAGCGATCGAAGGTGCCCTTGAAAGGATCGAATCGGGCACGTATGGTACATGTGACGAATGTGGACGGATCATCCCCAAAACTCGCTTGAATGCCATCCCCTTTACGCCTTATTGTGTCAAATGTGCCAGCAAAATCGAAAGTAACGGAGACCTCTGAGCTGAGCTCCGTGCCGCGGAACCGCTACCTCGTTTTCGCTGGGTTAGCCGTTTTCGGTTGCATTGCCGACCTCGTCACGAAACATTGGGTATTTCAGTGGCGAGGGATGCCGACGTTCGATAATCAGTGGTGGCTGATCGAGGGATATGTGGGGGTCGAGACGGCCCTGAATGATGGTGCTGTCTTCGGTTTTGGCTCCGGTTTTGGATACGTGTTCGCGGCGTTATCGATCGTGGCGGCCATCGGCATTTTGATCTGGCTTTTCTGGCTGGGTGCTGCTCACGACTGGATGCTGACGATCGCCTTGGGCAGCGTAATGGGCGGGATCGGCGGCAATCTGTACGACCGCTTGGGGTTGTGGCAAAACCCTGAGCATCCCGGCCAATGGCGAAACGAAGTCCGTGATTGGATTCTGTTGCGTTATCAAGATTTTACCTGGCCCAACTTCAATATCGCCGATTCGCTGCTGGTCTTCGGAGCCTTCCTGCTGGTATGCCACGGTTTCTTTCAGAAAGAACCGCCCGCCAAAACTCCCCGGTAATCGAGCTTCGTTTCCGTTCCCGTTGATTGACATTCTCCGAGAGTTTGCTATACCTGACGACTCGGTAAAGCTTAACAAAAATGCAAGAAATACTGATTGCTGCATGTTAGTCGGAGTGGGCAGACTGGGAAAAGTCATCCGGGGGCAGTGCGGCGGTCAACTAGCAAAGCAGGCGATAAGATGAAGCTTTCGCGGACCGTCTCTTATGCGGTGCGAGCCACACTTCAGTTGGCTCAGAGTGACCCGGCAATACCCGTTCCCTGCAGTCGGCTCGCATCCCAGGGCGAGATGCCCGAGCGTTTTTTGCTCCAGATCCTTCGGATATTGGTCACGCATGGGATTCTGCGTTCCACCCGTGGTGTGGATGGCGGCTATTCGTTGACCAAACCAGCGGACCAAATCTCGTTGTTAGAGGTGATCGAGGCGATTGATGGTCCGTTAGACAGCGAATCGCGGAACTGGTCGACCTCGACGTACCCATCCACCGAAGGGAAGCTGCAGGATGCCTTGAAGGAAGTAACCAACACGGCTCGGCGTCAATTGGAATCGATCAAGCTGTCGCAGTTGCTGCCGCCACCCGTAGTTCCGTTGCCCGAAAGCGAGCCGCTGGTAGTTTCCACAGAAGAACTGAAATCGACTGATGATACGGAGCCCTCGGTTCCTATCGAGACGCGCGAAGCCGGCAGATCGCCGGATCGTGCTCCTTAACCGGTGTCCCACGGCTGGACCAGCCTTTGGTCGGCCTGACCGCCACACGATTCTGTCCGCAGGTATCCGATGACGATCGACGACAAATCCGCCATTTCGCAACGCTTGGACTTGGCATTGGCCGCCGCCCGCGAGGCCGGACGGCTGACGCTACAATTTTTTCAACGCGATGATCTGCATGTCGAACGCAAGCAAGATCGTTCCCCAGTCACGCAAGCCGATCGGCAGGCCGAGCAGTTATTGCGTCGACGAATCGGCGAGATGTTCCCGCAGGATGCGATCCTGGGGGAAGAGTACGGCGAACAACCGGGCACATCCGGTTATCGCTGGATCTTGGACCCGATCGATGGCACCAAGTCGTTCATCTGTGGGGTCCCGTTGTACGGCACGCTCGTCGGCGTCGAGTACTCGGGACGTAGCGTGGTGGGCGTGATCGACATCCCAGCGCTGGGCGAATGCGTCTACGCGGGTTCGGGACTGGGCGCTTGGTACTGCCAAGGCGACTGGCCGCCGCGCGCCGCTCGAGTCTCCGAATGCTCGTCGTTAGACGATGCCGTCTTTCTCACCTCGCAGCTCGATCTGTTCCACGAACGGGGTGCTTTCGACGTGTATCGGCAACTGGAGCAGCGAGCGGCCATCACAAGGACCTGGGGTGACTGTTACGGCTACGTTCTTGTCGCTACGGGGCGCGCCGATGTGATGATCGATGCGGTGATGAGTCTCTGGGACGCGGCCGCATTGCAGCCGATCATCGAGGAAGCGGGGGGTGCCTTTTCGGATTGGACCGGGCAACCGACGATCCATTCGGGCGAGACGCTCGCTTGCAGTCGTCCGCTGCACGAATCGGTCCTGGCCCTCACGCGCCGCTTCCCGCGACCGGCCGTTCAGATCTGCGAGTAGAGAGGCCACGGGGTCGGGAGTCGTTTTCGGTCAACGATTGACCACCTGGAAAGCGGCTTGGCCGAAAACGACTCCCGACCCCTTTCGCTGACGCGCCGCGACCGGCGGGTCAGATCTGCGAGTAGGTGGCCGGTTGGAGCATCAGGTTGGTGATCCCGCTCAGGATTTTCTTGTCGGCGTACTCTTCCATGGCCCGCAACTCCTGCCATTGAGGGTCGGCTCCGAATCGCTTCCAGGCCGCCGCTCGATCTTCATCGCTCTCGAAGCCCAGCATGTAGGTCAGGTTGGGCATCTTCGAGCCCACGAGCGCTTCGCCGAAGAAGACGGGATTCAAACCGACTCGACGAAAGATGGCGATTTCGCCCGCATCGTTGAACATCTCGATCTTTTTTTGGCCCGTCTTGACGCTGGGGCTTTCGTAAATCCGCAACTGGAACACTCGGTCGGGCGATTCGGCCGGCGTTTCCAGGTGAGGCATTCCCGTAAAGGCCACGAACAACGAGCTTTCCATCCGCTGGTAGGCAGGCCGAGTTGCGGGTGCGTCCAGCCATGCGGCGCCCCGCTGAAGAAACTCGTCGTCATTCGCCAGTCGCTCCGTGAGCGTGGCGACCGACTCCGGGGACGGATGGGTTAATAAAACGTAGGCGGGGCCGATCCCTTCCAACGGGTAGAAGACGCCCACCGGCGAGATACCCAGGCGGTTCAGAGCCGGGATGGCTGCGTCTGCAGCGAATCGGTCGAACGCCTTGCGTTGCTCCTGGGTTTCCAACTGATACGTACGCAGCTCGTAATAATCGCGCTGATGACCACGGGGTTGCTGAGCCTCCGAGACGGTTTGAGCCAGAGGCCAGACACCCATTGCACCGGAAACCGCCAAAAACTCTCGTCGTCGCATCCTTAGGTTCTCCCTTACTTGTTTCGCATCACCAAGAAATTCCGTGATCGCCCGCTGCTTCAAGCCTCTACTGTGATCGCGAGCAAGCGCGTCGTCAAGCCGGTGGTGACGGATCCGGGCCAACAAGTCGGATTGCAATGCCGGGGGGGGTGGTTGATTTTTCGAGGGCTTTCAGGACAAAATGGAAAAAGATCGAATTGTCCACGCCGGGAAACGCCCACACGGGATTGAGGACCGAAAACCTATGACCTCGTATCGTCTATCGTTGATTCATGCCATGGTCTTTGCAACGTTCTTCCTGAATCACCTGGGCGCGTGGTGCGTCGGATGGGCGGCCGAACAAGCGGCACCCGTCATTCCGGAGGATCTGGACGAGATCGTCTTCGCGACGCGTGCCTATGGACCCGATGGCCACTACTACGCCAATTTTGGGTACTACTGCTTTGATCCCGAGCAGAAAGTGTACCCGTTGGGAGGCAGCGGGCTGTGGCGTCTGAGCCTGCGTACGGGCGAGTTGGTTCCGCTTTTGCTGGACGACGAAGGCGGGATTCGCGACCCGGTGGTGCACTACGACGGGCAGACGATCCTGTTCTCGTATCGCAGGGGGGGCAGCGACCATCATCATCTGTACGAGATCCAACGTGACGGCAGCGGGCTAC
Source organism: Planctomycetaceae bacterium (assembly GCA_007695205.1). Lineage (GTDB taxonomy): Bacteria > Planctomycetota > Planctomycetia > Pirellulales > Pirellulaceae > SKKK01. Next base: position 14,456 of record REEF01000734.1, on the reverse strand, counting down.
GGCAATTGACCGATGGCCCCTTCGACGACGTCGAACCCATCTACCTGCCCGATGGCGGCATCGCCTTCTGTTCGTCTCGATGCAATCGCTGGGTGATGTGCTGGAAGACCCCGGTTGCTGTGATGTATCGCTGCGACGCCGACGGCAGCAATCTGCGTCCGTTAAGCAGCAATGCGGCGATGGAGAACACGCCCGCCGTCTTGCCTGACGGCCGTCTCCTGTACACACGATGGGAATACGTCCATCGAAGTCAGTTATGTTATCACCATCTATGGACCATGAACCCTGACGGTACGGGAGTCATGACGTTTTACGGCAACATGCACCCGACCGGGATGCCCTATCATGTGGAGAGCCAGGAGGGAAACATCGTCCGTTATCAAAACGTGCCCGGTGCAGTCGCCATGTTGGGCGCCCGCCCCATCCCGGGGACTCGCAAGGTTGTCGCCATCTTTTCGCCCGGCCATGGACGTCGCGAGCACGAGGGCTTTGTCACGATCATCGACCCTCGCAAGGGCCCCGACGACCTGCCTTCGGCTCGACGCATTCATCCTGCGGGCAACTGGCGAGACCCGTGGCCCGTGTCCTCATCCGCGTGGCTCGTGGCTCGCGGCAGGGAACTGCACCTGATGGACGACCAGGGCCGGACGCGGCTCTTGCATGCCTTGAGCGACCTGCCGCCCGAGATGATGTTGCAGGAACCGGTGCCAGTGGTGGCTCGCGAGCGCGAGCAGCTCGTTCCACCCCGTAGCGACTTGGCGAGCGATACGGGCACGCTGTTCCTGGCGGATGTGACGCGCGGCCGTCATATGGAAGGCGTGGCCGACGGCGAAATCAAAAAACTGCTGGTGCTAGAGGATCTGCCCGGCCCGTTTCACAACAGCCCGGGGTTTGACGGGATCAGCCTGTGGGGCACCTTTACGCTGACGCGGATCCTGGGGACCGTACCGGTCGAACCCGATGGTTCGGCACATTTCGAGGCCCCGGCGTTGCGCAGCCTGTTTTTCGTTGCTCTGGACGAACATGATTTGTCGGTCCAGAACATGCAAAGCTTCGTGACGCTTCAGCCGGGCGAGACAACCAGTTGCGTGGGCTGTCACGAATCGCGAATCAACGCACCTGGGAATCCGGCCCATGGCCCACCCCTGGCCATGCGGCGGCGGCCAAGCCGCATCCAGCCGCTGGCGGGGATTCCCGAAATCGTCGATTTTCGACGCCATGTCCAGCCTATCCTGGACACCCACTGCATCGGATGCCATGGAACCGACCGGACAGAAGGTGAGCTGCGCCTGGATGCCAGCCACAGCCAGCCGTCGCATGGTCGAGGCCGGTTGCTGAGCAGCTATGCGGCGCTGGTCAATCGGTTGGGCGAGGTGGCCGATGGGCGCAATGCCCACGGCAATCGCCCACCCCGGACGATGGGCAGCTCGGGCAGCAAATTCCTGTCTCGCTTCGATGGCAGCCATCAAGACGTAAGCGTCCCGCCGGAGCAAGCCGCCATCATTCGCCTGTGGCTCGATTCCGGGGCCGCCGCCAACGGTACCTATGCCGTGATGGACGGCGGCACGCCCGATCAACCCAGTCCTTTGTATCTGCGCGAAATGCAACGCTACGGCATCCTACCGCCGGGATCGGAGCGAAACCTCGAAAACTTCGATGCCTATACCGTCGACCAGGCGTACTGGCGTTCGCTGTGGTGGGTCCCCGAGCGGCCTGCAAACGATTGAGGCGGCAGGGGGCGGGAGGCGTTTTCGGGCAAGCCGCTTTTCATATGGTTCACCGTTACCCGAAAACGACTCCCGACCCCGTTGCATCACCCATGCAAGGCTACCTTGATTGACAAGAAACTCCTGGCCGGGTGTTTATCGCTGCGCTAACTTTTCTTCGGCCGCACTGGGTCGGTAGTAAATGGGCTTCAGGTTCCACAAGTCGTCTCGCCGTCCCGCCTGGAATTCCAAGTATCCGATGCGACCCAGCGTTGCGGCGCGGGGCAGCCAGTCAGCCGAAGGGGTGGACCGGACACCAGCGGGTAGCTGATCCACCCGTTGCGATAGACCAGGCCCCGTTACCCACTGGCCATCGCTTAGCGACTGGTGCCATGCCGAGATGTCCACGATTCCAGGCGAGCAAGCGGGCTCCAAACGATCGGCGATCCGTCGAAAACAGTCGACAAACAACTGCTGCCGCCCAGCATCGCCCACCACGGTGATCTCTGCCCAGTCCCCCTCGGCCTGGTAGGCAATGACCTGTTGCGTGTTGACCCCCAGCACCGGCGCCCCGGTCGCGTAGGCCAGCGTTTTGGCAGCCGTGACCCCGATCCGCAAACCCGTGAACGACCCGGGACCCTGCGAAACAACGATCAATTGCACATCGCCCGGACCCCACCCGACGGAAGATAACTGCCCAGCTATTTCAAGGGCAAATGCCTGAGCCGTTCGACGACTCGAACCGAATTCGCAATGACTGAGCAAGCGGTCGTTTTCCAATACGGCGACCGATGCGTTGCGGCACGATGTTTCTAGCGCAAGGACGTTCATGGTTTTCCGTGGGGGACAATGCCTTTGTCTGTTTTGATGCGTCATTCTTTCGCGTGCAAAGCATCCGCGAACGGATCCTACCATTTTGTCGAGCACTTCGGCAGCCCGCCAGGCCCACTTTGCGCATTCAACGCATATTGACTATATTTTGCAGATCATCTATTCTGTAGGGGGTGTGATACTTTGGGCGGGCGCATGTGTAACGATCGGTCGACACGGGCGCCACACGATGTTTGCAGTCTGGTGACGAAGGGTTGTTCTGCTGGACTGTACGGTGATCGAGGGCAGGATTTCGCATGAGCACGATATTGATCATCAGTCCGGACGAGACACTTCGCGACGGCTTGAGCACGACCCTCGCTTCGTTGCAAGGTTGTTCGGTTCAGCAGTTCCAGCGAGCGGCCGACGCGATCACGGCGGTTCGCAAGGGCCCGGATTGGGTGGTGCTCGTGGATTTTCGAGAGCCGGCATGCGCATCGGAAATGGATGGCTTGCTGGAGCATTTGAATGGCTTGAGCCATCACTCTTGTGTTCAGGTGCTCGGAATCACGGATCGTGGCTATCCGCGAAACGTTTGGCGTTGGCTGGATCCACTCGTAGCAGGTTGCGTCACGACGCCGGTTTGCACTGATTCTCTGCTACGTTTGCTATCGGTTGACGACGATGGCACGGCAGCGTCGGTCGGCGGGGTCGAGCAGCGGTCGCTGACTGCCAATGGCTGGTCCTTTACCACGCGGACTTCGGCCGTGTTTCCTCTGCTCGGTCAACTGGAGCTTATTGCCGCTCGCGATGTCACCCTGTTGCTGACCGGTGAAACGGGCACGGGCAAGAGTTATTTGGCGCGTTTGATCCACGAATTATCCGAGCGGCGGTCGGGGCCTTTTTTTGCCACGGCGTGTGGCGCCTTGCCCCCCGACTTGATCGAAAGCGAGTTGTTCGGGCATGTCCGCGGGGCGTTTACATCGGCCGTGCGATCGTCGGTCGGCCGTTTCGAAGCGGCTCGCGGTGGCACATTGCTGCTGGACGAGATCGACGTGCTGGGGGCGAAAGAACAGTCCCGGCTACTGCATGTCATCGAGACGGGAAAGTACGAGCCCGTCGGTTCGACAGACACGAAGACGGCCGATGTCCGGCTGATCGTCGCTTCGAATGTTGATTTGAAACGCTTGGCCGAGCGGCATCAGTTCCGAGCGGACCTGTACTATCGTCTGAACGTTTTGGAATTTCATCTACCGCCGCTTCGACAGCGTCCCTCGGACATTATTCCACTGGCCACTCAGTTTATCGACGACACCTGTCAGCGTCACGGCATCCCCATCACGCACATGTCGTCCGATTTTCTCGCCTTGCTGAAGCAATATCACTGGCCAGGTAACATTCGCGAGTTACTCAATCAGATGCGACGCGCGGTCTTGCTGAGCAAAGATGGCGTGCTGACGACGGATTCACTGTCCCTCGATCTGCAGACCGAGGAATGCGAAACGGAGCCGGAAAGCCAACCGAAGCAACCGGTGCGGCGACCTGCTGGCTGGAATCTGAATCGGCGCTTGGCCTGTTCGGAACGGGAATTCCTCGTAGAGACGCTACGAGCCCACAACAACAATCGGGCCGCAACGGCCAGGGCGCTGGGAATCAGTCGCACCGCTTTGTACAAGAAGCTGCAGCGGCTGGGGCTGGCGGAAAAAGCCTGTTGTTCAGCCATTGGCGCGGATGCCGGAGGTGGGTATACGGCACGCGGTTGACGATGACACATTCTCAACCGCGTGCGGGATGATACCTCTTCATCGGAGGGAGGCTTCGTTCACGGTACCCGGATCGTCAGCGCTGTCGCTTCCATTGTCGCCAGACGGTCGCGATTGCCCCCCAGTTCGGTCAGCACTAATTCAAGATAGGTATCCTCGCCCACGACAACATAATAGCGACCTATAACATCCAGCGTTTCGCCCTGCACTTGGGGACGGGCGGTGAAGTTCATGCGTGCAACGTGCAGCCCGCTTGCGAGCTGTCCGTACTCGAACGGCTCATGAACCATGTTTGTATACTCCCGCTCCATCTGTCTGGGACGCCGATCAAGTCCGGCGAACACCTGCTGTCTCAGTTCCTCGCCTCGGGTCGTACCGCGGCCGGGGATGATCGCGACAATCGAACTCATCTCATGGCCTGATCCGAATTCCCATCCATGGCTAGAGCCTCCGGAAGCGATCTGCCGAAAATCCTTGGGAGGACGATAACTGAGTCCGAATAGATCGATGTACTCGGGTTGGAGCTGGGCGATGGCCTCGGCATCGGCGCGCCAGACGTCCGAGACAAATCCAGATGATTCTTTTTTGGGGGCCGGCGAACCCGATACGGGTTCGGCCTCCGGTTGGACCGATGGTGATTCCAGTTCCCCATCCGTCTGTGCCGGCTCGGCTGGCACCGGGCGTTCTCGGGCGGCAAACGCATTCCAGGTGATGTGGCCCACGATCACCAGGATCAGCAGGACGACCGCACCGCCACCGATCCAGATCGCGTACATCGTCATCGGCTCGATCGGCTCGGGGGCCGTTCGCCGATTCGCGTAGGCCGGTCCCGTGCCCAGTGCATCCAGCGGAGCGGCGCCCGAGGGCATTGCCAAGGCATCATCCCAATCCATGTCGACGTCCGTTTCGCTAGTCCCGTCCGCCAAGGATGGGGCATCCGCAAGGCCAGGCGTTGGCGAATGCTGCTTCGAGGCCGGAGCCTTTGGCGCTCGAGCCGCTTGTTTTGCCTTTGGTACAGGCGTGGGCGCAGCGGGCCTGGACATGGAGCTCGCTCGATTCTGCCCCCCGGGAATATCGATCGGTTGGCCGCAACTCGGGCAAGAAACTCGTTTTCCCAACAGATGCGGCGCGGCTTTGAAGCTTTGGCCACATTGGCAAGACACCACGTTTTCCACGGGATCAGACTCGCTTACCGCAGGCTTTTCATCCGTCATGGGGATGACCAACGAGCTGCCACAGCTAGGACAAGCTACTTGCTTGCCCGCCAAGTGGGGCTGAGCCATGAACTGTTGACCGCACTTGCACGCAACTGGGATGCTCATGAATGGACTCTTAGGCCTGAAAAAGAAACAGAAAACACCACTTATAGTTATTGATAAATACTCAATAAATGGCTATTCCAAACGAAGACGTGAGTTCACCCTTGGCGAGCGGAACGCCTTTTACATGGTACCATAAAATGTCCGCTTTGGGACGTGCGGGTCGTTACCGATTCTGTGGGCTGGTTGCCAGGTCATGGCCGTCTCCCACGGTGCCAGACGGTTGGTTCCGCCAGGACGACCGGCGATTATCCCGTGTTCACGGTCCTTTTGTCAGCGATTTCCGGCAAAGATGGAAAAAAAAGGTTGCCAGAACGCTGGCGGCTTGCGAAAATAGTTTCAAGTTTTGGTGAAGCGAACCACTAGACCCGACTCGCCGCGTAGTTAGAATTGGTTTAGCACCTTGCACGCCAGAGCAAAAATTCGCACCGCCTATGCTTTTCAGCATTCCGGACCACCCCATAAAGTCGGTATGCGAAATTGCTCGAAGTTCGCCAGCGTGCTTGTGGATCTTCCCGACTGGCAAACTGGAAAGGCTGGGATGTTTGCAAGCCGGCGTTTCCATCTAACTGATTGCAATTTTTTACCATTTGGGACGTGGTCCCGAACGGCCCTGCTGTTGGTGGTAGAATTGCTTGTCGGTCAGGTTGCAGATTGCCGTGGACCACCGCCTGACAGATTGCCGGCTGGCAACGGCATTTTCCTAATCCCTAGACGGAGTGTTGGTGAGGAGTACTGCCTTGTACGACGCAATTTTAGATGATTTTGAAGATGATGCGACGCGAACAACGGATGACGAGGAGGGGCTGCAGAGTCTTGCATTGCGCGATGTTGACGAAAACGAGGATGACGAAGATGACGACCTGATCGATAGTTCGGCCGATAGCGATGCGGACCAGCAGAAGTCGAAAGAGGAAGAGGACCTGCTGATAGCGTTGGGTGACAATGAATCGTGGTCGGACGACCCGGTGCGCATGTACCTGACCCAGATGGGTGAGATCCCGTTGCTGACTCGGCAGGAAGAAATCCGATTGGCTCGCAGGATCGAGGTGACGCGGCGCAGATTCCGCACCAAGCTGTTGGAGTGCGATTATGTGCTGCAGATCGCTTTCAAGCAATTGAAGCGAGTGCATGACGGCGAACTGCCGTTCGATCGAACGGTTCAGGTATCGGTGACGGATCGGTTGGAAAAGGACCAGATCCTCGGACGCATTCCTCACAACCTGCGAACGATCGAAGTTCTGTTGCAGCGTAATCGTCATGACTACCGCGTGGCATTGGGAAAATCTTTTTCGAAGAAACGCCGCCAAGATGCTTGGCGGCAGTTGTCGCGACGCCGAAGACGGGCCGTGCGACTGATTGAAGAGCTTGGTTTGCGAACGCAGAAGTTCGAACAGCTCATCCCGGTGCTGGAGAGTTTTTCCGAGCGGATCGAAGAGTTACGTTCCAAGCTTCAGCAGGCCAAACGGGATCGCAAATCGGCCGCCGAACGCGAGGCTTGGACGAACGAGCTGCGGAGTATCCTGGTGGCTACCCAGGAGACGCCGGCCAGTTTGGCCAATCGGGTGCGGTACCTGAAGGTCATCTATTCCGAGTACCAGCAGGCCAAACGCGAATTGTCCGAAGGCAATCTGCGTCTGGTCGTCTCGATTGCCAAGAAGTATCGGAATCGCGGCCTGAGTTTTCTGGATCTGATCCAAGAGGGCAACGCGGGGCTGATGCGAGCGGTGGACAAGTTCGAGTACCGGCGTGGGTTCAAGTTCTGCACCTATGCCACATGGTGGATCCGCCAGGCCATTACTCGCGCCGTGGCAGATCAGAGTCGAACCATTCGTATCCCGGTGCACATGGTCGAGACCATGTCACGAGTCCGCAATGTTTCGCGGCAATTGCTCCAGGAAAAAGGACGTGACCCCACGTTGGAAGAGGTGGCGCGGGGTGCCGAAACCACGCTGGAAGAAGCGAGGCGCGTCCTGGCGATGAGCCGGTATCCGATCAGCTTGGACCGTCCCGTCGGTAACAGCGAAGACAGCCACTTTGGTGACTTGCTGCCAGATGTCTCGGCCGATAGTCCATCCAATGGTGCTTCGCAGGAAATGCTGCGCTCAAGGATCGATCGTGTGCTGAAGTCGCTCAGCTACCGCGAACGCGAGATCATCAAGCTCAGGTATGGACTGGGCGACGGCTACAGCTATACGCTCGAAGAAGTCGGGCACATCTTCCGGGTGACTCGCGAACGTATCCGGCAGATCGAGGCCAAGGCAGTTCGTAAACTGCAGCAGCCCAGCCGAAGCCAGGAACTGGTCGGGTTCCTCGATTGAGAACCCCGGAGAACTTGGAACTCACCCGTCGCGGCCCTGATGTTCAGAGCCGCGACGCCAGGGCCAGGGTCAGAGGTCCAACAAGCGTTGAGCATCCCGCGATAGCAAACGCTGTTCCTTCTGCGCCAACGCGACCAAGTTCTGAAAGACGCCGCGAACCCTCTCGTCCGGGGCATTCTCAGCACGATCTTTGTAAACTGCGATCAGACAGTCATTGAATTCCAAACCTATCTGGATCACCTCGTCGACAGACATATCCGTAGAGATATCCAGTTCGCGGACCACCTCGCAACAAGGCCGAAACTGTAGCCCCACCTTGTAACATGCACCCAAGAGGTGCTTGGGGGCAGAACGCTCGAAATCCTCCAACGCCTTGACCATGTTATTTTCGTGGCGGATCATGTAATCGAGCAGCATCTTGATCCGTTCTTTTTCGGCCTGACATCTCAGTTGATTGTAAAACTCGCTGACCTGACGATGAAACTGTCGGGCATGCTCCAGAATATCGCGAGTCTGTTCGTTGCTCATGACGGATCCTTCAATTTGAAAGCAGAATGAAGCATTTTTTGATGAAAAGTACCCAGGCTCCCATGCACCTTCCGTGACTGTACGGCATGCCGGGTTTTTTGTCCAGTGGATCGGCTTGAGGCCGAGCCGCTTTCGACTTCGCCCCAAAAAAAACGCTCCAACCCGGATCGGGCTGGAGCGTTCTGAGTTACGGACGATATCGCTGCTACTTCGCGACTAAGTTGCGACCGCTCGGCAGCACTTCTTCGTCAGCGTGCAGCACTTGCAACCGGGGCATTCACAGTCGGTGCTGCAGACGCACTGGGTGCCGCATGCGCATTTCGCGCCGTCAGCGGCGGCTGTCTTACAGCACTTGCCCGATGCCTCGCAGCAGGTACAGCCCGGGCACTCGCAGGTTACCGTAGCCACCTTGCAGCAGGTGCAGCCGGGGCACTGGCATTCGGGCCCGCATTCGCACTTTTCACCACAAGGGCATTGGCAATGCTGACGTGCGGCCGCCAAGCAGCAGGTGGCTACCTGCTTGCAACAGGTGCACCCCGGACAAACGCAGTCCGGCCCGCATTCGCACTGCTGGCCGCAAGGGCAACGGCACTCCTGCTGGGCCACGGTGGCACAGCAAACAACCGGTTCCTTGCAGCATTCGCATCCAGGGCATGTGCATTCAGGACCACAATCGCAATCCGTACCGCAAGGGCACTCACAAGCCGCCTTGGCAGCCGTTTGGCAACACGCACAGACCACGCAAACACATTTTGGTTCACAGGGACAAACGGGTACTTGAGCCGCCTGGGGCGCAGGCACGGTGAGCATCGACACAAGAATCAAATTCGCAAACATCTTATTACTCTCCTACTGAGACTTAGATCAATCAAAAACTGGCTGAAATGAAATTTCGACGCTCGAAAACGTCGTTGGAGCCAATATCAAATGATCCACACGCACAGCAGGCTTTGCAGTCGCGGTTGAGTCCAGACTGCTGCGGCCGAGAAAATGCCGCGTTGACGGTCTTGCGAAAAGAAGTCAGATTCCCAACGATCCACACACCGCACAAAAAAGAGGGTGTCTGGCTGGTGGTGCTGGCGAGTTGAAGAGGGCAGGGGGGCCACCCGCTCGGTCAGAGCTTGCCAACAAGGGCAGGGGGCCCTTTCGGGATGCCGCACTCTCATCGCAAAACGGTCATCAGGGCAGGTGTTACAAGACGTTGCACACGATGGCACCGCCGCATCAGGCAGACAACACGCAGACTGAGGACCATCCGACAAGAAACGGCAGCAGGCCGTTCGGCCCGGCAAGATGCAACCACACGCCAGGATGGCACTCGCAACGCCCGGCAGTTGAACGATCATCCCCAGGCAGCAAGCCAAGATGATACCGCGTTGTGGAGCCCATTTTGTCATCGGATGATTTCGACGGTGGCGAAACTGGAGAATTGCCCTTTTGAGCATCTGGTTCATTGTAGCATTTCACCAAAACGCTGCGATACCAAACATAGGGGGTTCGAAGTGTAGCGTCTATCTGTCCACGCTTGAGTTCGGCATTCGGTGTTCGTTTCTTCAGAAAAACTGGTGGATATTTCGCAAATTATCCAGATGCCCCATTTTTTCATGGTAAGTTTCTATAGCCAACAATATCGTTGCAGGCGATTCGGATCGCCAAGTCGACAAAGATTCCCTGATTGATGATGGAGCAACGCCAGATGACGACCACCCTTTTCGAAACAGAGCCACTCGCTCAGCAGGACTGCCTCAGCCGCAATGCCCCCAGTCAATTTCGCAAAACCGATCTCGCGCACGGCGATCAGGATGCGGAAACACAGCAGAGCGGGCGTCGCAGCAAGGTCTACCGGCGTCGCCAAATCGACCCAACCACCTGCGAGAGGGATTATTCTCAGGATGAGATCGACTTCATGCAGGCGTTGGACGCTTACAAGCGAAAGAGCGGCCGGATGTTTCCAACGTGCAGCGAGATCCTGGAGGTCCTCCGAACCTTGGGTTACGTTCGTATCCCGGCCGACGTCGAGGTTGCCACGGGCTGAACTGTTTGGTTGTCTGGGCCCGGATTCGAGATTCCCTGATCCCTGATTGGCGATTTCAAACTGCTATTGCCGAGAATACGGCTTGCGGCTAACCTTCGCATCGCTTTTCGAGCCACCGCTTCGTAGCGGGAGCTGGATCTCGATTCGACATGTCCTGTCAGCAAAGCGTGTTAGCCGTGAGCCGAACTAAACATTTTGCCTATGACCCATGCTTTCAACCGAGGGTCTTGCGTACCCTTCTCGTTCTGCTGGTGATCCCTGCGAGCGGCTGCAAGATGGCCGCCGATGGTCAGAATCTGCAGGGCGTTCGACTGTACCAACAAGGTCAGTACGATGCGGCCATGCATACGTTCCAGAAAGCGGTTGCCAGCGATCCCAACAATGCGGACGCGTACTACAACATGGCGGCGACCGTTCATCGTATGGGGGTGGCTCGCAACGACAGCGAACTGCTGGGACAAGCGGAGACGCTGTACAACCGCTCCCTGGACCTGGACCCCAACAACACGGAGTGTTATCGAGGTTTGGCGGTGCTGCTGTCCGAGACAGGCCGCTCCGATCGCGCCTTTACCCTCCTGAAAAACTGGACGATGCGGGATCCGAGAAACTCGGACGCTCGCATCGAATTGGCGCGTCTGTATGAGGAATTCGGTGATGTCGACGCAGCCAAAGCGCAATTGGCCGAAGCGTTGCAGGTCGACCAGTACAGTGCCCGTGCTTGGAACGCGTTGGGCCGGCTGCGCGAACAATCGGGAGATTACGTGCAAGCCCTGGCCAACTACCAGCAGTCCTACAGTCTGAATCGCTTTCAGCCCCAGGTCGCCGAGCGGATCGCCTCGTTGAACCGATCCATCGCTCATAACAGCACCCAGCAGGCCCCTGGAACGCGAACCGTGACCTCAACGCCGCCCGTCAATCGTTGAGTCGGCATCGCAACTGGGGGGTGCCGTTCTCCGGTCTGTTGATCATGGGCTGCTTGCTGCACTTCGAGCACCCACCTTTTCGATCGGTTTGCCGCACAAATTCTGTCACGCCCGCGGCGATGGTCCTTCTCAGCTTTTCATTTACCTCTTACAATCGGAACCTTCGACGAAGGACTCGGACGCTCGCGGAACTGAGTGTTGCCGCCAAAGTGACGCGCCCGAATAAATACCCCACCTTGTTACAGTCGTGGTGCCCAAACGATGACGGATCGCATTTACAATTTTTCGGCAGGACCTGCCACGCTGCCATTGCCCGTACTCCAGCAGGCTCAGCGTGACCTGCTGGCGTTACCAGGCGTCGGGGCTTCGATCCTGGAGATCAGCCACCGCAGCAAAACATTCGCAGGGATCCTGGATTCCGCCAAGAAAGGGCTCACCGAGCTACTTTCCATTCCCGAAAATTATCGGATCCTGTTTTTGCAGGGCGGCGCACGACTGCAGTTCTCGATGGTGCCCATGAATCTGCTGACGGCCAACACCCCATCGGCGGATTACATTCTTACCGGATCATGGGGAAACAGCGCGCTGAAGGAGGCGGCCAAAGCCGGTCCGGTACGTGTGGCCTGGGATGGAAAAGCCGATCGTTACGACCGGTTACCCGCGTCAAACCAGCTTGAATTGAGTTCGGACGCGGCTTACGTCCACATCACATCGAACGAGACGATCGAAGGCGTCCAGTTTCGCGAGGAACCGGAAACCGGCCAGGTCCCTCTGGTGTGCGATGCATCCTCCGATTTTTTGCATCGGCCGCTGGAGTTGACGCGTTACGGCCTGCTCTACGCGTGTGCTCAGAAAAACGCGGGACCTGCGGGCCTGACCCTGGTGATCATCCGCGAGGACCTGCTGGCTCGCAGCCCGGCCGATTTGCCGGGGTATCTGAACTATCAGATCCATGCCGATAACGATTCGTTGTGGAACACACCGGCCGTATTCGGGATCTACATCTTCGATCTGGTCGTCCGCTGGTTACAGCAAGAGATCGGCGGCTTGGACAAGATGTACGCTCGGAATGTCGACAAGGCTCGCATGCTGTACCAGGTGATCGACAGCAGTAACGGATTCTATCGAGGGCACGCGCGGGCGGAGGATCGATCGGTGATGAACGTGACATTCCGCTTGCCCGACCAGGAACGTGAGAAAGCGTTCTTGGCGGCAGCCGAACACAACGGCCTGAGTTCGCTGAAGGGGCATCGCAGCGTCGGCGGCATTCGGGCGTCGATCTACAACGCCATGCCGGTCGAAGGGGTCAGCAGCCTGCGTGACTTTATGCAGGATTTCGCATCTCGGCATGCAAGCTGATCGCCTCGTGAAACAACCGCCCATCGTTTTTCGCAAGCAACAATAAGGAACGGCAAATGCAGAAGGTGATCGTATTGGACGACCTCGCGCAGGAGGGACTGGACCTGCTAGCCGCCGCCGAAGGCATTACGTACGAGGTTCGCACGGGCCTGAAAGGCGCCGAATTACGTGCGGCTTTGTCCGATTCCGATGGCGCGATCTGTCGAAGCGGAGTGAAAATTACCGGGGACGTGCTGGCAGGCAATCGCCGTTTGCGAGCCATCGCTCGAGCCGGGGTGGGCACGGATAACATCGACAAGACGATGGCGACTCGGCAGGGGATCGTCGTGATGAATACGCCCGGCGGCAATACACTCAGCACGGCCGAACACGCGTTCGCGCTGATGCTGGCCCTGTCGCGTAAAATAGCCGCCGCGCATCAGGGTCTGGTCGAAGCTCGGTGGGATCGCAAGTCCTGTATGGGCAGCCAGTTGGCCGACAAGACGCTGGGCATCGTCGGCTTGGGACGCATCGGCCGCGAGGTCGCGCGGCGGGCGCTGGCCTTCGACATGCGCGTGATCGGTTACGATCCTTTCCTGACCGCCGAAGCGGCTACCAAGCTGGGGATCGAGCGGGCCGAAACCGTCCACGAGATGCTGCCCCGCATCGATTACTTGACGGTCCATACCCCGTTGACCCCTGAAACCAGAAATCTGATCAGCTTTCCGGAACTCGAGCGGATGCGCCCGGGCGTCCGCTTGATCAATGCGGCCCGCGGCGGGATCTACGACGAAGACGCCCTGGTCGAAGGCTTGAAAAGCGGAAAACTGGGCGGCGTGGCCCTGGACGTGTTTGTCAACGAACCATGTACCAATAGCCCGCTGTTCCAGATGCCCAACGTCGTCTGCACACCGCATCTGGGGGCCAGCACCGAGGAGGCTCAGACTCAAGTGGCCGTCGAGGCCTGCCAGTTGATCATCAATTACCTGACCTCCGGCGAAATTCGCCATGCCGTCAACACCGCGTCGGTCGACCCCAAAACATTGGCCGTGCTGCGCGGGTATATCGACCTGGCTTATCGGCTGGGCCGATTCCAGGCACAGTACCAGAACGGAGCGATCGAAGCCTGCGTGTTGCACTATCGCGGCGACGTGGCGGATAAGGAGACCCGGCTGTTGACCTCGGCATTCTGCGCCGGTCTGCTCGAAGGGGCCATGGAAGAAGAGGTGAATATCGTCAACGCCGACGTGCTGATGCGGGAATTGGGCGTCGAGTTGACGGAAGAAACGCAGATCAAGGCAGGTGTCTTCAGTTCGTCGATGACGGTCGAATTGACTCGCGATGGTCGAAAAATGATCGTCGGCGGTACGCTGTTCGGCAATAACATGCCGCGGCTGATCCGGCTGAACGATTATCGGCTGGAGGCCTATTTGGATGGAAATCTGTTCGTGTTCAAACACATGGACGTCCCCGGCGTCATCGGTGCCGTAGGCTCGATCTTTGGCAGGCATGGCATCAATATCGCCCAAATGTCCGTCGGTCGTACCGCGGACGAACCGGGCGGCGAGGCGATCGGTGTGCTGAACCTGGACGGCGTCCCCGACCAGGACACCCTGAAAGAACTGTTGAACGAAAAGGGAGTCCTGGACGCGCGAGTCGTCTCGTTGCCGCCTGCCGGCCAACTGCCATCCTGGCTGTAACCCGGATCGCTCG
>REEF01001022.1 GCA_007695205.1 Planctomycetaceae bacterium | reverse complement strand
GGCGTGGCGGGGGTTCTCATGAGCCGGAATTCTTCTGGTCCCCGCACGATTGTAGGCGATCTACACCGATTGGCACGGTTGTTGCGTCGCCAACGTTTCCACGTTGTTAGCGAAGTTTGAAAACTCCGCAGGCTGAAAGGGAGGAGATCCAATAATGACGACCAATGGCTATCACGAACCGGTGTCAGAACTATCTGCGTCGACGCGTTCGCTTCATCGAGCTCTGGCCACGGTGATCGAGGAACTGGAAGCCGTTGACTGGTATCAACAGCGAGCCGACGTGGCGACGGACGAGGAGTTGCGCGCGATCATGATTCACAACCGGGACGAGGAACTGGAACACGCCGCGATGGGGCTGGAATGGCTCCGGCGTCGTGTTCCCAAGATGGACGAGATGTTGCGCACCTACTTATTCACCGAACAACCCATCGTCGCGATCGAGGAGGGCAGTCGCGGCGACAACAAGCCGACTTCGGGCGGTTTGCCCGAGGACGACTTGGGAATCGGAGCACTTGACACAGGAGAATGACAGATGACCAGCATATTACGCCGCTCATTAGCACCGATCACCGAAAAAGCCTGGGCGGAAGTCGACGACCAGGCGACTCAGATCTTGAAGACGCAACTGTCAGCACGGCGCTTTGTCGATGTTGACGGTCCGCACGGGTGGGGTCTGGCCGCCGTCGACACGGGACGCTTGCAGCTAACGGATCCCGAGACGACTCGAGATGTGCCGTGGGGGCTTCGCGCGGTCCTGCCGTTGTTAGAGGTGCGTCTGCCTTTTGTTGTGAAGCAAATGGAATTGGATGCGATCTCTCGCGGCTGCAAGGACCCGGACCTTGAATCACTGCAGCAGGCGGTCCGGCAAGCTTCGTGGTTTGAAGAGTCCGCTGTCTACTACGGACTGCCAGACGCTTCGATCCAGGGTCTTCTGCAGGTTCCCGAGCGGGAAAAGGTGTCGCTGCCAGAAGATCCGCTGCAGTATCCCCGGGCGGTCGCCCAGGCGATGGAGATCCTTCAATCCAACGCCCTGCCCGGACCGTACTGCGCGATCTTCGGCCGGAAGCCGTTCTTCAAGCTGATGCAACAGCCCGATTGCAGCGATCCGCCTCGTCGCTTGATCGAAGAGATGACGGGCGCATCGATGCGATGCAGTCCTGCGCTGACAGATGGAGTTGTCGTCTCGGCGGCGCGCGGGCACTTCGAGTTGACGGTGGGTCAGGATTGGTCCATCGGTTACGCGTCGCACGACCGTGACGACGTGGAACTGTACATCACCGAGTCGTTTACCTTCCGCGTTTTAGAACCGGCGGCGGTCGTCGAACTGGGAGTCGATCGCTGAATCATCTCCGTTGTTCGATTTGTTGTTGCATCGAACGCAGCCGCTCTTCAGCTTGCTGACGTTGTTGCTCTTGTTCCTGCAACTGCTTCTGCAATGCGAGGATGGCATGTTGCTGCTGTTCCAAAGCCCGATCGAGCAACCGGATCTTCTCCGCAGCCGAGGCGGGGCGGGTCTTTTCTTTGGGTAGCGGCACGACACTTTGCGGCGTGAAGACCTCGCGCGTTACCTCCGGACCTCGTCGCGCCGCATAGGAGCCCTCGCCGACTTGGCGGACATCCAATACCGGGCGCAGGTACTGGCGGACGTTGGCGAACGGCGCGGCGGGCAACTCGATGCCGCCGCCCAGTACCACGGTCGCTTCGATCGTCGTTGCGTCTCGTTGGATTTGAAAGGTCATCGTGTCGCCAGGCTGCTTGAACAGCATGGGCCGGACGGCCTGGTAGACCGAGCGGATCATGGTGCCGTCCGCCGTGATAATCCGATCGCCGACCTGAATTCCGGCTCGTTCCGCCGGACTCTGGTCGAACACTCGGCTGACCACCACCTGATCTTCGTCACCATCCAAGACCATGCCGATGACCGGTCGGCGACGCTTCAGGATGACGACTCCGGCCCGGTCGGGATCCTCTTCGCGGATGGTGATCAAACGCTGGACGTGGCTGGTGGGCACGGCATAGGTCCACCCGCGATGATCGTGCTGGGCGTCTGTGGCGACCACGATGCCGATCAGACGACCCTGGCTATCCACCACGCCCGCGCCGCTGGATGTTTCGGCGGTTCGCAGGTCGCATTGCAGCAAAGGCGGATAATTCGTACCCGCTAACGTTCGCTGACTAGCGCTCAGGATACCAAGCGATACCGCCGGTCCTTCGGTACCCCAGGCCGCTGCGCTTAACACCCAAGCCCCGACAGCGGGCGGATCGTCGGTCCACGCGATCTTTCCTGGCAGGTCTTGTTGCGTCTCCAGCAGCGCCAAGCCCGTGTACTGGTCCAGGACCTTCGGGACGGCGGTCAATTGTTGGCCCGTGCGCAGCGTGATGCGGATCGGGGAGTCCGAGGCGGCGAAGACGGGGCTGATCACCAGCCGATCGTCGACCACGATCCCCGTGCAGACCGTCACGGCCGCGAGGGCTGGGTCTGCGGCTGGATTCGCCTCGGTCGGATTGCCACCGTCCTCGTCCCATGACGGATTGCGGACGCGAACCGTCACCGTGGCGTCCAGCAGCTTGCGCGACGCCTGTTCCAACGATGGCAACGGCCTGTCTTGGGCAACCGCTGCCATGCTGCCCGTCGCCATGGTGCCCGTCGCCAACAGGATGATGATGAAAAAACGCAGTAGCATCCGGCGTTCGACCTCGATCTATATCGATAGACGGGTAGGTTCCGTACGATCGGTCTCCCACAAGTCCAACAAGGCCTCCAGTTCAGGGTCGGAGACCTCCAGCAGGAAGACCGGGGATTCCCACTGCGAAGCGTCGGCTGGTGCGAATGCGGCGCCAACCGCCCCATGATCGGCCGGGGCAAGCGAAGCCGCAGCCTCCGCGAAGTCGTTCGGGCCGTCGCCGATGGCGACGGTCTGATCCGATGCGTCAGCCAGGGTGCGCTGAGCCGGAACGTCGGATTCGTTGCCGCTGGGCAGCCAGCGCGCGGCGATGATGATCAACAGCGTCGCCGTTGCCAGCACGAGCGGGCGGACCGAATGGAAGGAACGGGGGCGGTCGCCACGCCCCGGGATGGGCCGAGGCGTTTGCGCCGGATAGCGAGCTGCTAACTGTGCCGCATCACGGCGCAGGCGAGCTTCCAATTCGTCCGCACGATCAGACCGCATAGCTCAAGTCCTCGATAAACTCCGCAGGCAGGATGGACGCTTCGCCGTCGGCCTGCAATTGTTGCCGCAACCTCGATAACCCGTGATGAATTCGCGATTTGACCGTGCCCAACGGGACCGAAAGCACTTGGGCGATCTCCTCGTATTGCAGCCCTTCGCTGAACCGCAGCACCAAGGTCTGACGCTGGGCGTCCGGCAGGCGAGCCACCTGGGACCACAAACTCTCCTTCCATTCCGCCACCTGCACCGCTCGGTCTGCACTGGGGACCGACTGGGATCGCGGGTCGTAGCGTTGGTACAGCGTATCCAGCTTCCGACGCCAGGTGCCATGACGGCGCCGATGCCTTCGCTCAACATTCAGCAGGATGCCATACAACCAGGTATAGGGGGCACTGTCGCCACGAAAACCATCGATCTTTCGCGCCGCCAGCAGGAAGGTTTCCTGCACCAGATCCTCCGCATCCCACGGATTGCCGCACAACACCAGCGCAGCGCGATGAATACGGTCCAGATGCTGGTCCACCAACTGTTGGACATCCACTCGGTTCTTCAGCCGATCGCGATTCATATCAACTCATTGATTCGAAGGATTTCACCGGTCACCCGCGTCACCTTGATCATACCGCATCACTTCGGGAAATCCCACCGAGTTGTGTGCCAGGAGACCGGGGCAAAGTTCACCGCATGGTTGCATAAAAAGTAGGACGGATTGGCAATCCGTCCGTGACATACCAATGCGAAACCGAAAAAGTCAACGGTGGCTGGAGTTCACTTTCCGTGATGTCTCGCCGCGGTGTTGCAATCGATGTCTCGCTCAACGCCGGACGGATTGCCAATCCGTCCTACGAGGGGAATTTACTCAGCGTTCGGTTTCATCTCTCCAGTGTACGGGGGGGGTGAACCCTGCTTATCGTGCTGGCTTTCGCCAGGATTCGCTGAACTGTCTGAAGGACGAGCATCCAAAAACGACTCCCGACCTGGCGTGTTCAATTCGCGTGTGTCAAGACCAAATCTTCGATTCCGGCTTCGCGGCGAGCGATGGTCCCCGAATCCCCGCCGCTTGTCGGCGAGATCGTTAAGTTTTCCAGCCCCGAATGGACGGCAGCCTACCACCGCAAAGAAGGCGGGGGAGACGGGGCGCAGGACGGATCGGCCGAGCCTGAGTTTTCGATGATGTCCTCGTACGGCAGCAGCGGCTCCGGTGGTGGCGACGCCGCATCATCCAAGAGTCGCAACGCGACGACAGGTGTCCCATGGCCGGA
>REEF01000561.1 GCA_007695205.1 Planctomycetaceae bacterium | reverse complement strand
CGCCGCCGCCGCCAGGCGCTGGGGGCCGCCGGCCGAAGAAGCCCAAGCCGGCCGCTTCGTTTTCCAGCACTTTCAACTGAAGCTGAAGAATTTCGTCCTTGGCCTGTTGCCGCTGCTCCAACTGCTCCCGCAATCGCTGAACTCGTTGTTCGATCGAATCGATCTCGCTGCTGCGCTGCTGCAGATCCCGCTGGAAATAGTCCTCGAGGATGCTCGACAACTGGCCCTTGATCGCTTCTTTCTGTTGGTCGTCGGCCGCATCGCGCAAACGTTGCAGCACGGGGGCCAGCCGAGCATTCAGCTCTCGGGTCACCGGTGGTTCCAGCCCCGGCCCGCCCATGTCGTAGCCCATCGGAGTGTACGGCATACGGGATCCGCCGGGCCCTCCGCCTCCATGTATCATCTCCCCCGTATCGCCTCCGTCCATGTATTCACCGCCGTAGTCGAGGCCGGGCGGTATCTGAGCGCGTGTCCATGTCAGTCCCAAAACGGCGATGGCTGCCAGAGTGCAGATCAGCGTGATTCTATGTCGTCGGTTCATCGGTTTTCTCCATAAGGAACGAGTTCGAGAGTAATGGTGTTTTCCAATCGGGACAGGTCGCGTCGGACGGCCTGGACTTCATCGTGCCACGGATGGACTGCCGGAGTTTCGAGTGCTCCGCCGATGTCGGGCGGCGTTTCCAAGCGGTCGAGTTCCCTCCGGATTCCTGTCATGGCCTCGGCGAATTCCGCCGCTGCGCCGGGTCCGAAGGAGTGCAGGTGCGAGATTCGCTCGCCGCCCGGCACATCGTCACTGCGTACGGTACTGCTCGGCTGGAGCGGTGCTCGTGGTCCTGTCGCATCCGGCCGCCCGAGCCAGGCGATGCTCCACAGTACCGATGCTGCCATCGCTCCGGACGCCAGCAGTACGGCCACGGTGCGCCGCTTCGTCCCAAGCCGCCAACGCGACCGGCGGTGCAAGCGGCCTTGTTGGATATCGGCCAGCAGTTCTTCCAACCGGCGCTGGACCTCGGCGGCGCTGCTGGGACGTTTCGAAGGCTTTTTCCCCAACAGCCGATCGATGATCGCGGACAACGGCTCAGGAATCTCCGGATTGCTTTCCCTTACCGGGCGATGGCGACCGTGGCAGATCCGGTGCAGCACGGCCATCGGCCGCTCGGCTCGGAACGGCGGGTGGCCGGTGGCCATGAAATACAACACGGCCCCCAGACTGAACAGGTCCGAACGATGGTCGATCGTACGGCCATCGGCTTGTTCGGGCGACATGTAGTGCGGGGTACCGGCCACGACTCCGGTGTGCGTCAGGCTGGCATCGTCGATGGCCCGAGCCAACCCGAAGTCGGTCAGCAACGCTCGCTCGACGCCCGTCTCCAGCAACAGGTTCGCCGGTTTGATGTCGCGATGAATCAGACCCTGCTGATGGGCGGCGGCCAAGCCGGCAGCCGCCTGGACGCCGATGCGTAACAGCTCGCAGGTTCCCAGCGGTCCCTGCTGCTCGACTCGTGTCTGCAACGACTGGCCGGCGACGTATTGCATGACCAGGAACGGGACCTGACCCTCGGACTCGACGTTATGGATCGCCACGACGTGTTCGTGAACGACGGCCGCCGCTGCTCGTCCTTCTCGAGCGAACCGCTGGCGAGCGGCGCCGTTGTGAGCCAGGTGAGGAGCCAGCACTTTGACGGCGACCGGGCGGTTCAGTTCGGTATCAAAGCCCTTCAAGACGATGCCCATCCCACCCGCGCCGATCACTCGCTCGATTTCATAACGTCCCAATCGACCCAATAATTCCGGATGCGAGGCTGCACCGAGGAAATCGAGCGCCTGGTGCGAGGCCGTTTCTAAGGGACTCGGATGCAGACGATCCGGAACGACCGGTTCCCGTAGCTCGTTGCCGTTGGGCAAGGCATCGTCGTCGTCGGCCAGCAGTTGCCGCACGTCGCTCCACAGACGTTCTTCGCCCGCCAACTCGGTCAAACGCTGCCGGCAACCCGCGCAGGACTCGACATGCTCGGCCGCAGTGCGGAACGCATCGCTGTCTTCGTCGCCGAACAGCAACACGTCCAGCTTCGATTCGTCACAGGCGTCTAACGGTTTGACGGTCATACTGTCCTCATTAAGCACCGTTCGAGAAATAACTGTCCGATGTCCCCTCGCCCCCTGGGGAGAGGGCAGGGTGAGGGGGGCCGAAAGTGCGTCAGTTATTTCTCGCACGGTGCTAAGGTCAAAAGGTCCCTGCTGACTCCATGGTTGTCCGTTCACGATTCGAAACGCCGCACCTCGTCCCGCAGTCGGGCCATCACCCGGCTGCGGGCGATGTACACACTGCCGCAACTCATCCTCAATTCGGCCGCCACCTCGCGGATCGGGCGATCCAATACGCTGCTCTGCCAGAACGCAGCCCAAGTTTTCTCCGTCACCGCCGGCTGGACTCTTGCTGCAGCCCACCGAAACACCTCGCGGCGATACTCCTCATCGAACCATTCGGCGGACTCGCTGGACGGGTCGCATTGTTGCTCCAGAAATCGAGCGATATTTGTGTCTCCGGTGCCCAGCGGTCGATGCTTGGGCCGGGTCAGAAAATTGATCATCAGGTTGCGCGCGATTTGAAACAGCCAATCGCGGAAGCGGCCCCGCGCTGGGTCGGGCACCCAGCGATCGACGGATCGCGCCACCGCGACCAGCACCTCCTGAGCCAGATCGTTGGCATCCGCGTCCTGAAACCCCCGCTTCCGGGCGATTCGGTAGATCAGCGGTTGGTAGATCGCAACAAACTCGTCCCACGCCTCGATATCGTGCGAGTCGGGCAGACGAAGAATCAAGCTGTCACGAGTTTCAGGAGTGCTCGGCATCGGGCTCGTTCACTGTTAATTTTTCCCCCTGATTATAACACACGAGCCCCGGGCTAATCTTTCACGGTTCGGTTCCGACCGGGCGAAACAACACAGCGAAATGGCATCAGCCCTTCTGATCTCAGGGAAAGGCTTTTTCGGCGGATACGGAGCGTGAATCGTTTGGCGAAAAGACCCGGAGAAAGCGAAATGGACTGGTGCGCGTTGGATTTGGGACGACTAGCCTTTGACAACAGCGTGGCGGAAATAATGATCTCCGTCTCGGATTGACGTATCGGAGTTAGGGTTTGTTATCCGAATAGGGGCTCACTAACGTTTGACCCCAGCTCCCCAAGATTAGGCTTTGACACAGCGAGGAGCTATCGGAATTGCTACCGTACGACGATCGCAGCAGTGGAGTCAAAGCGTTCTTCCGCGCCGTTGGATAAAATCGATGCGTTTGCGGGTACGACAGCAGCCAAGTGTGTACCAGGTCACGCACCGAACAGATGGCGCCGCCGCTACGGCTGCAACTACCTCTCTTGAGCTTCATTCCTGTTCGAGGAGGCGTGTTTTGTTGGTGAATTGACGGACTTCAGAATGGCCCATGGCCAGGCGATAATGCACCACATGCCAAGAAGGAAAAAAGGAAGTCCGAACCAGCCGAAGATGTTTCTCACGGCGAAACGTCGCTCGAAATCCTCGACACCATCGTTCTGCAAGAACAGATTAAGATCCTTGACAATTCGCCTCTTCAACTCATTGTCAGAACTGCTTGCTCCCGCCAGAATCTCCATGTTCTTCGATTCATTGGAAACAGCCGGAACCGTTAAAGCAACCCTCCTGCCCCCGCCCAGAAACCCGCTTTTTCGCTCCAGGAGAACAGCTTCTTTCGCACCAACCAGCTTATCCTGGTTATTGATCGCTCCCCAAAAGTGGCTGCGAGTGACTTCAATCGTCGAGGCGCGTTGACTGTCTTTGGATCCGTGAACATGGATACCTTGAAAGCCATAATAGACAAAAGGCGCCCCGAAACCGAGAAGCAACACAACACCCGCTGCCGGTTTAAGGATGCCATTGAGTAACAGGTTTGTCATACAGACTATCTCCTCCGAACAGCGTGAACCGTCGGATTGGTTCTGTTCGAGCGTTACTTTGCAACGAAATTCGAGTCGGCCATCGGGGGGCAAGAACTTTCGGGGCTTGAAGGGCACGCGGTGTGTTCTCGGTCGGTGGCCTTCTCTCTCGTTCCGCTATCAGCAACATAGCACACTCGTAAGAACTTTCTTAAGAGAATTGACAGCACGCGAATTTGATGTAAAAAACGATTCTGTCACATTTGCGGTTTGTGATGCAATCAACGGGTTCTGGGCGTTTGAAACAGGAAACAACGATCATTTTTCTCGTCGATGCTCGCTTTGACAGCGAGCGCCACGGCCAGATGGCCGGTTCCGCTCTTTCGTTTCTTGAGGAGGTCGAAGCATGTCTTGGTTGAAATGGGCAAACAGGTTTGGAGGTCGGCTTTTTGCGGATTCCGCGACCAAGTCAGCATCGCGATCAACACGGCGCCGAGCGCGTCGTCGAATCCAGCGCGAGCGGCACCGAGCAGC
>REEF01001021.1 GCA_007695205.1 Planctomycetaceae bacterium | reverse complement strand
ATCCCATCTACGTGCCGTACCTGCGCGAAAAACTGGCCGAAGCGTTGGCGTTGGCCGAGGCTCATCTCCAGCCGGCTCGAGCAGGATGGGCGGTGACCAACGCGGCCGAGTACACGGCGCTGCGGCGCTGGATTCGCCGGCCCGACCGGATCGTCCAGGATCCGTTTGGCAATCCCACGGTGCGAGCGAACATGCATGCCGGCCGCAATTGGGACGATGTGATCGGCGAGTCGGGGCCGGAGGATCCTGATCTGTCGCTGATCGCCTTTCAGAGTCCCGATGGTCGACCCCTGGCGGTGCTGGCCAACTTCTCCATGCACTATTTCGGCGACCAGGCGATCAGCGCCGACTATTTCGGTTTGTTCTGCGACCATTTCGCCGCGCGATGCGGCCAGGCGGCTGATGATCAACAGCCGCCGTTGGTCGTCGCGATGTCGCACGGCTGCAGCGGAGATATCTGGCGGCGGGACTATAAGAACGCCGAACCGAGTCGCGTCGAGTCGCTGACGATCCAGCAGTACGCGGAAGAACTGGCCGATCTGGCTTTCGAAGCCTACGAGACCATCGACTACTTGGCCGATGCCGATCTGGCGATGGCCGAAGTACGGTTGCCGCTGAAGTATCGAGTTCCCGATAAACAACGACTTGAGTGGGCGGAGCGTATCGTCCAGGAGATGGGCGATCGACCGCCGAAGGATACTACGGAGGTGTACGCTCGAGAGCAGATCTATCTGCACCGATGGCAGGCGACCGAGGTGGTCGTTCAAGCGTTACGGATCGGCGATATGGGGATCGCGACCACTCCGACCGAGACCTACGCGTTGACCGGCTTGAGGATCAAGCTGCAAAGCCCGCTGCCCAAGACGATGGTGCTGGACCTGACCAACGGCGGCGACGGCTACATCCCGCCCCCGGAACAGCACTTGTTGGGCGGCTATAACACGTGGGCCGCTCGATCCGCCGGATTGGAGTACCAGGCCGAACCGAAAATCGGCGAAGCCGCGCTGGGGCTGCTGGAACAGGTCAGCGGTCGATCGCGACGCGTTTTCCGTCAGAGCTTGGGAGTGACCAGCCAGGCGATCTTGCAGGCCGAACCACTCGCCTACTGGCGATTGGACGAATTTGCGGGACCTCGCGCCGTCGATGCCTCCGGCAATCATCGCGATGCGATCTACGAACCGGGCGTGGTCTTCTTCTTGGAAGGGCCTCGTTCGGATTTGATATGCAACGACGGCGAGACGAATCGAGCGGCCCATTTCGCCGGAGGGCGTTTGGAAACGCGGCTCGCGGACCTGGGCGATACCTACAGCGTCTCGCTCTGGTTCTGGAATGGGATGCCGGTCGATGCGCGTGAAACGGCCGGTTGGATGTTTTCTCGTGGTCGTCCCTACGGTTTGGGGCCGCTAGGCGATCATTTGGGCGTCGGGGGCACCGCCAGCGAACCCGGCCGATTGGTCTTGCTGCATGTCGATCAGGCCCACGCTGCCACCACGCGGGTAGGACGAACCGAGATCGAGCGTTGGACGTGGAACCATCTGGTGTTCGTCCGAGACCAGCAGCAGGTGCGTGTGTACTTAAATGGCGACGCTCGACCGGAAATCGAAGCGGAGCTGCCCGCCGGTTTTCCGAGCGATCTGGACCGGTTGTTCTTTGGCGGCCGTTCCGATAACCAAGACAACTGGGAAGGACGTCTGGACGAAGTGGCCGTGTTTTCCCGCGCAGTAACAATCGACGAAATCGCCGCATGGTCAGGGGCCGCCGTTGGCGATCGTACGATTCGCTAGGGTACGCGAGAAAAAAATAGATCATTGATCAGGTGTGAATTGCTGATGAATCAAACGACATCATCTTTTTCGGGATTGCGGGTCGCAGCGTTCGAGAGCCGTCGGGCCGAGGAAATGGCTCGGTTGATCGAGCGGCACGGCGGGTCCGCCTCGGTCAGTCCGTCGTTGCGTGAGGTGCCGTTGGAGGACCAGCGTGGGGTGATCGATTTCGCGCATCGTCTGCTGACGGGCGAAGTCAATACGGTCATTTTTTTGACCGGCGCTGGCTTTCGGCAACTGCTGAACGTTGTCGTCCGGCACGTTGACCGCCAGCGTTTTTTGGACACCCTCTCGGATGTGATAACCATCGCTCGAGGCCCCAAGCCGGTGGCGGCGATGCGCGAGGTAGGATTGACTCCGACTCTTCGCGTCCCCGAACCCAACACCTGGCGTGAACTGCTGCAGACGATCGATGCCAACGTACCGATCGCCAACCAGATCGTAGCGTTGCAGGAATACGGGATCACCAACCCCAGTCTGATCGCGGGCCTGGAGGCTCGCGGTGCCAGCGTACTGCGTCTGCAGGTCTATCGCTGGGAATTGCCCGAAGATACCGGCCCGCTGCGCGAGAATATCCAAGCCTTTGCTGAAGGTCGCTTGGACGTCCTGCTGTTCACGTCGGCGATCCAGGTCACGCACTTGATCCAGGTGGCCGATCAGATGGGATTGACCGAACAGGTGTCCGAACGATTGGCTCAGTCGGTCATCGGTTCGGTCGGCCCGGCGACCAGCGAGGCATTGCGCGACTATGGATGGCCAGTGGACATCCAGCCCGAGCATCCCAAGATGGGCGCGTTGGTCGTCGCGGCGGCTGCGAACAGTCGAGCGATTCTGGACCGAAAACGACGGCTTCGCATCCAGCCGATGGCCGCTTCGCCGCCCGAGAATCAGCGGGCCGCCTGGTATGACAGTCCCTTCATGAAAGCGTGCCGCCGCGAGCCGTGCGATGTCGTGCCCGTCTGGCTGATGCGGCAGGCGGGGCGTTATATGGCCGAGTACCGTGCGGTCCGCGCGAAGACGACGTTCCTGGACCTTTGCAAGAATCCGGCGTTGTGCAGCGAAGTGATGTGTACCGCCGTGCAGCGGTTAGGGGTCGATGCGGCGATCATCTTTTCCGATTTGCTACCGATCCTCGAGCCGATGGGCTTGGATCTGGAGTTCGCTCAGGGCGAAGGCCCGATCATCCACAACCCGGTGCGAGAGGGCGGCGAGGTCGATCGGGTGCTGGAACTGGAGAGCGTCGATTCGCTGCATTTCGTCACCGAGACCGTTCGGCAGACTCGCCGCGATCTACCACCGCATCTGCCCTTGATCGGGTTCGCCGGGGCGCCGTTTACCTTGGCCAGCTATGTCATCGAAGGCGGATCCAGTCGGAATTACCACCATACCAAGACCTTGATGTTCCGCGACTCGGGAGCCTGGCGGACGCTGATGGAACGCTTTGCGCGCGCCGTGACCCGGTACCTGAACGCCCAGATCGCTGCCGGGGCTCAATGCGTTCAGATCTTCGATTCGTGGGCCGGGTGCCTCAGTCCCGAAGACTATCGCCACCAGGTGCTTCCCTACGTCTGCCAAATCGTCGATGGCATCACCCCGGGTGTACCCGTGATCAATTTTGCTGCCGGTAATCCGGCCCTGCTGCCTCTGCTGGCCGAGGCACGCAGCGCGGTGGTCGGCGTGGATTGGCGCATCGGCCTGGATGACGCCTGGCAGATGATCGGACACGATCGAGCCGTGCAAGGGAATCTGGATCCGTGCGTCCTACTGAGTGACCGCACGCAGATCCGTCGCCGAGCGAAGCAAGTACTGGACCAGGCCGCGGGGCGCCCCGGACATATCTTCAATCTGGGCCACGGAGTGCTGCAACAGACCCCGGTCGAAAATGCGATCGCGCTGGTCGATGCCGTTCACGAGTTCGGACCATCGCGCGGTTGATCGAATCACAAAGCGAGGAGATTGGTAATGCTCAGCAGAGTCACCGAGGTTTCCCACGATTCCCGGCAACTGGTGATGTGGGAAGAACTGGGCGCCGGCGCGCCCACGCTGATGGCGTTCGCTCAACTGTGCAGCGGGGCATTGGTCAATAATCGGACCGAGCCGGACAAGCCGCTGGACGACGAGGCGCGGGCCATCCTGTACGCCGCGCGGCATCGGGGTTTCATCGAGATCAAGGGCGTCAACCACGCGTTCGAGTCCTCGGAGCGTTTCCTGACGGTATGTGTCGAATTGGATCTCGAACGGCAATTGATCTTCAAACGGCGAGATGACCCCGAGTTGACCATCCGTTTTCTGGATGGGTTTCGCCAATTGTGCGCCGGAGGCTTGGTCATGCACCACATCTATCGCGACTTTTCGCTCACCCGCGCCGGCTTCGAACGGGCGCGAGCCATCTCCAAGCATTCCCTCACGGTGCTCACCCAACTGGCCGAAGAACAACACCTGGGCGAGATCTGAACCGCGTCGAACCGCCGAGACCGTGGGACCATCAAGTGTGCTCGTTCCGGATTCTACCGAACAGAAACGGCTCCCCAGCGAATTGAACGGCCCGGATATCAGCGGGATGATGCGATTCACTGGCCTGGGAGACCTACGGTCGGCGGTTTCGGCGGGGTCAGAGACCCGCGCCGAACAGT
>REEF01000743.1 GCA_007695205.1 Planctomycetaceae bacterium | reverse complement strand
CGGCACACGGAGTGTGCCTGCTACCAGCGGACGGCACACGGAGTGTGCCTGCTACGGGGGGACGGCGAAACGGTTGTCGCACCGTCAGCCGCCGGGTTTCTTCATCGCAATGCTGTGCAGCATCAACACAACGCCTACCGAAAGCAGGGCGTAGGAAATCCATCGCGGCGGTCGAATCCTCGCACGCTGGACGGGAATCTGCCCGTTGGCAGCCATCGACATGGGAAGTCTCCACGGGCTGGTCGCAGGCTCTGCTTGAGCCGAACGTCGGGCGAGGAACCGTGTGCTGGGTTCGTTCAGCACGAACGTGTCGACGAAACGGAATTGAAGTCCCAATAGGAACAGCAGTGCGCCGACGAGCATGAACTGGTTGCGATTGAGTTGCATTTCTCCGTTCCCCTTTCAGAAGACGACCCATGGTTTTTCGTGTATCGAATCGAGGGTCGAGCCGACTTGAGTCGCCGTGCGCAACGGCGGCTTCGATCGATCCGGCCGGTTTTGCCTGATGGAACGAATCCACACGATTTGTCGCTTCGCACCCGTCAGGTTCCCTGTGGTTGAACCAACGGGAGAATCCGCCGATAATAAGCATCTTTCGTCTGCTGAATCGATGGAACGTTCCATACACTACTTGCCCTGAATAGGGAATATCGAGATGCCGGATGCTATCTGGTACTTTGCCGACGGCGATGAAGAGCGGGGACCGGTCACGGAGGCTCAGATCCGGACGCTGATCGGTACCGGAAATCTCCATGCGGACGATCTGGTCTGGCGGGAAGGGCTGGACGATTGGATGCCGGCCGGCGAGGTTCCTGGGCTGTTCGGCAATGGTCCCAGCACAGCGGAAGCCCCATTTCCCGCCGGGAGAACACGTCTCGAACGGCAAGCGGCCGCTTCGGACAGCGACAAACAAAAACGTGGCCTCACCCAGCGGCGGGAAGCGTTCCGATTCGGCCGTTGGCGACCATCACGATCAACGGAAGTGTTCAAGCATCTGGCCTTCCTGGGACAGCCGCTGTTGTTGGTCGGGTTGTTGATGGTGATCGGGACGCGGGGCTGCGAATCGGCAGCCATGCGTTACGCCGAACGCCTGGCCTCGCGAGTCGATGTGGTCGAAGCCCGCTCGGAGGCCCAGTGGCAGCGTCAACGGGTCCTGCTGGAAATCCAACGTCGCAGCTTGGAAGAGATCGATCAGCCCAGTCCCGCCGAACTGCAACGTCTAAAGGACGTCACAGCCGACCTCCAGCGATTGGAAGAGCAACGTGAAGCCGATCTGCAGCTCCAGCAATCCGGCGAATGGAACGAGTTGACCAATGCGGCTCGTGAGGCCAGAGCAGGCGTGGTCATGTGGAACTTCTGGCGGACCAGCGTGTTCTGGGTCGGTACCCTCGTGCTGGCAATCGGCTTGTTGATCCTCGGGTTCACCGGCAGCGGCCCTGAGCGTTGGATGTCGTTGGCGCTGATCGCGGTGATCCTGTTCGGCTTGTACTCCGGCCGCGCAGTTTGAGGCTAGAGCAGCTTGCTCCTCGGCATAAGTTGACGGGTGATTTGCCGTCGCAGGCGTTGTCGGCGACCGCTGACCGTGTGCCGCGACGTCGCCGATGGACCGTCCACGGCGAGGGAAATCGGTCTGTCTGGGGGGGGTCAGTGGCCTTGGGTGGCTGGGAGTCAAGCCAGCAGTCGATTTCGTGTTCAAGAAGGTCTTTGGCATTCCAGAGAACGTCGCCCTTCTGATCCGGCTGCCTGGGTTACTTCGGGAAAGCACCAATTCTGGAAAAATAAAAGTTTGCGAAGACAAGGGGGATTGTACGGGCACGCATCCTTGCCATGCCCTTTCTCTTTTATCTATACTTCGGGGCACGATCGATCGCTTCAGCCGCACTTGGCGTACTTGGAAGCGGTGGCGATCGGCGGATGCCGTGACATATCGGATTCGATGTTTAACCCTATCAAATGAGGTGCCTGCCCAATGACCCGCTACCTTGGTGGTTTCGCTATTGTTCTGCTCAGTTTCTATCTCCTGCCATCGATGGTTTTCGCCGCTGACTGGCCTCAATTTCGCGGTCCTGATGCCGCTGGCCGATCGGACGATACGGGACTGCCCACAACATGGGGTGCTACCAACAATATTGTTTGGAAGACGGAATTGCCCGGTTTTGGTGCTTCCAGTCCCGTGACCTTTGGGGACAAGATCTACGTGACTTGCTACTCGGGCTATGGTCTGGAAGAACGAGAACCGGGCGAGATGTCCGGCCTGCAGCGGCACTTGCTATGTTTGAATCGCGAGGATGGAACGATCGTCTGGGATGCCAAGCAACCGTCGACTCACCCACAACAAACCTATCGCGGCTTCATCGCGTTGCACGGCTACGTTTCGGGAACTCCTGCGGTCGACGAAACGGGCATCTACGTATTCTACGGCACGACCGGTGCTGCCGCGTACGGGCATGATGGCCAACAGCGTTGGTTGACGCATTGCGGTGACGGCACGCACGGTTTCGGCACAGCCAACTCGCCCGTCTTGTACGGTGATTTGGTGATCATCAACGCCAGTGTGGAATGCGGTGATTTGATCGCATTGGAAAAGAAAACGGGAAAAGAGGTCTGGCGACTGGGCGGAATGGATCAGTCCTGGAACACCCCCACGTTGGTCAAGACCGCTGCCGGCGATTGGGAACTGGCCGTCAACACCAAGGGGGCTGTGATCGGAATCGATCCGGCAACGGGCGAGAAGCTTTGGACTTGTGAAGCCATCGACGACTATATCTGCCCCAGCATCCTGGCCGTGGACGATGTGTTGTACGCCATCGGCGGACGCCGAAATACGGCCTTGGCCATCCGATCGGGAGGTCGAGGCGATGTGACAGAAACACACAAACTGTGGCAGATCAACAAGGGATCGAACGTTTCGTCGCCGGTCTATGTGGACGGGTATCTTTACTGGGCCAACGAATCACGAGGCGCCGCGTACTGTGTCGATGCCAAGACGGGCGAGGTGCTGTACGAGGAGCGGTTGGATCCGAACCCGGGACGGATCTATGCTTCGCCCGTGGCCGCCGACGGGAAGTTGTACTATGTCAGCCGCGATCGCGGGACGTACGTCCTGCCAGCCGAACCGAGTTTTCGTCAGTTGGCTCATAACGTGATCGACGATGACGACAGCATCTTCAACGGCTCGCCCGTCATCTCGCAAGGCCAGATCCTATTGCGCAGCGATCGCTATTTGTACTGCATCGGTAATTGAGCGATCTGGAAGACACGGATGAACTCACGCCTCCAGCCCATCAAGTTGGCTTGCGAGGCTCCGGAAAAAAGCGGCCCAACGTCGCCTCGCTCGGCGGTCGCGTGACCAGCGAAACGCTCAGCAGCACCACCGTCGCTACCGCGACGATGGTCACCACGGGCAGCATCGGCGGGACGTTCCAATCGCCGACCAAGGGGATCGGCGATTCGGGGAACGCATACGTCTTGTTCAACCCCCAGCCGGCTCGCCAGAACAGGATCCACCACGTGCCAGCGGCCGCCACCACGCTGGCCACCGCGCCCGCCAACGTCAGACGCCGCCAGTAGATGGCGGCCAACACCAGCGGGACCAGGCCCGTAAAGCCACTGAACGACCAGATCCCCAGATCGAATACCGCACGGGGAAATAGGCTCAGCACATACGTCACCAACACCATGGCCACCACAAACAGCCGAGCCATCAGGACGATTTGTTTCTCGCTGAAATGGCCGTGGCGACGACTGTGTACCACGATGTCTTCGGTAAAGATCGTCCCCAGGCAGAGGAATTGGCTGTCCAGCGACGACATGATCGCCGCCAGGATGCCCGCCGTCAGCAAGCCGCCCAGAATCGGTCCCGCATGGGTCTGTACCAATAACGCCAGAACACGATTCTCGCTGGTGCCTGCTGGAATCCCCGAATTCGGACCGCTCGCCCAAACTCCCAGCAGCACGCACGGAACCCAAACGATCATGATCATGATCGGATGCATCACGATCGGCAAGCGAAAGGTATTCACGCTGCGCGCTGTCAGCCAATGCTGAAATACGTGGGGAAACATGCCCACCGACAACGGAATCAGCAGGTACGAAAAGTAAACCGGCTTGGGTATGCTGCTTCGTGTCCACTGCTGGACGGGAACATCTTGCGATGCGATTCGCATGTCCTGCCACAGGTTGCCCGTGCCTCCCACAGCGTGCGCGATCGTCACGAAGGTCAACATGCCCAGGACCATGAAGACCGTCGTCTGAAAGGCGTTCGCCCATGCGGTCCCCCGCATCCCACCAAAAAACACGTAGGTCAGCACCACCAAGCAGATAATGGCTGCGGCCAGCCATGGTGGTATGCCATGTCCATATTCGCCGAACCAACCCACCGCCTGGAATGCCCCAGCCTTAAAAATTTTGATAACTGCTCCAGCGTGTACAACACCCAGCAACAGGTACGAAATGACCAAA
>REEF01000525.1 GCA_007695205.1 Planctomycetaceae bacterium | reverse complement strand
TGAAATGCCACCTGTGACTTGGTTTTGATCTGTCAAATTCACTGTCCGATATGCAGCAACTTCGCACCGTACTTGAGCGGCTGGATGCAGAGCGTCCGGCAACATCGGGTGCGGACGAAGATCGTATGCCGTATATCGACCGAGAAGATGACTTTCAACGTCGGCTGGAACTGGAACTGGCAAGTCGCAGGCGGAAGGCTCGCCTGTTGATTTCGGGTCAAATTGGGGTGGGCAAGTCATCTGAGTTGCGACGCTACGTCCATGGGCACGCGGCGCAGCAGACGTTCAAGTCGAATAGTTTTCAAATTCTATGCGACCTGGAAAAGGAGATGCAACCGGAACACTGTGGGGCTGCGGGAGTGCTATTGGCGATTTTCCGTGATTGTTGGAATGCCGCTGCGAGATATGGGGGGGGCAATCAACCAGAACGGTGTCGAATCCGCAACGAATCGATTGTAAGGATTGTGGACTGGCTAAAGGGGGACTTCTCGGACAACCGCGAGACCGCAGTCTTTCGTTTTCACGGAATGGAGTATCCTGTTTCGCTACGTAGTCAGGACAAGGACACAGGATTGCTGCTCATTCTTGGCAAGGCAGCTCTGCATCAAGCGGTTGCAGAACCAGGCGACAGATTCGGACTCGTTCCAGACACGTTGCTTAACCAACTGAACCGGCTGCTGGACTGGATTCAGCGGCAGTCGGGTCGTCAGCCGGTGATTTTTGTGGATCACGTGGACAAGATCCGCGATCCAAGTGCGGCCAAGGAAGTCCTGATCGATGCGTTGCCTCAATGGCAACGTCTTTCGGCGTCTTTGGTCATGACTGCACCGTTCGAGTACACGCTGGGTGAGTTGCGGGATTCGGTAGAATCTCGCTGGAACTCGCCGCTGCTTGTGTACCCCCTTGAGATTCCCGATCGTGATACGGGACCGATTCCCCAGGTCTACCGGAAGATGGCTCATGCCGCCGGTCTCCGCAAGCTGATCCGTGACGATGCTCTGCGGTTGCTCGCCTTCTATTCTGGTGGCATTCCTCGTTATTTCATCCAGTTCTTGAGAAACGCCTGTTTGGAAGCGCACTTGGCAAGCCACGACATGATCGAACCGGGGGATTGCCTGGTAGTCGTGAATCAAGCCCTGCGCAACTATCAGGACTATACTGCCCGACAGCTTGAATTGCTCGATGAGATCGATGAGTACGGAAGTGGTTTAGGGGAAGCGGCGGAGTTATTGCGATCGCCGATTAGTCTCTTGGTTCAACGGCCCACGGGCGACGAGCAGCAGATCGCCGTTCACCCTCTTGCCCGTCCCGCCTTGGACCGTTTCCGTAGAAAACTGGCCCGAAAGAGATAGACCATGGAAAGTGCTGAGCATTTGGCGCGGGTACTGAGCCTGCAGTCGCGCGGCGTCCACGTACTGCTGTGGGAAGATAAGTCGGATTTGGTTCGAGCATTATTAGTTCTTCGTGCCTCTTTTTCTAGTTTTCCCGAAAGCTTGATTCTGTTGCCCACCGCAGATGCCGATCTCCAAAAATTCAGCATCCAACTCTTCGAAGATCAGGGCCTTGCCTGCTGGACGCCGGCGTATTTGAACGAACCATCGATGGAGCACAGCTATTTGACGTGGATATCGTCAGGAAAGCCAACAGAAGATGGCTGGTGATCGCCGCCGGAGTTACGGACGCCGAATCGGCTGAGTTTTTTTCCGATCCGTCGAAACGTGACCGGTCCACCACTCCCATGCATGTTGTGCCTGCGGGGACAGCGAGCATTTTGCTAATCGTTCGGCCGCTTGCAAAGGACGCTTCCGGTGCGCCCAATGCCTGCGTTACCGAGTTTTCGACAGACGTCGGTGCGGTGGAGTTGTATCAGGGGTGTTACGTGCGGCTCGATGCGTTGCAGCACCCGACCGTCCAACAAATCCGTTGGGAGTTCGACCCGATCGCGGGTCACAAGCCACCACAAGATGCCTGGCTTAGACCGTGGGCGAACTTGGTGGAATGCAATCCCGCCCATGCACCATCTCACTGGCACATCAATTCACCAGCGACTGACGGAAGTCGCCAGCGACACAGACGGCAGCCTATCCCGCTACCAGAACTGCGTCTTGCAACCGGGTTGCCCAATCCTCTGCTGCTGCTACTGTCGCTTTCGAATTGGCTTCGGCTTGGATACCAACTCAGCCCTGATTGAAATGAGAACTGCCGCCACTCTGGGATGACCGGCGTCTACAAAGGGCTTCCAGATCCTTGACGTCGCGGGGGATAGGTCTTTTCGCTGCATCCGGCGCCAACGACTGCGATTGCTATTCTGCAACTCGACACTCGTCAAACGTCGATCGGTGGACGGGCTTCGGTAGATCGGCCGCTGGCTGACTGAACCGCTTCGGCTGATTATGGATATGTTTGTCCTGCGATGCCTTTTCTCCTGGTCCGTGATGATCGTGCAGATGCGTTATCTGGCCCGTAGGCAGTCAGGGCTTCGGAGGATCGGCGTGGTGGAAGTGGTTGCGATACGCCGCTGGCATCGTTACCTTACTGGAATTCCCGGTAACGATGCGTTGAAAGAGATTGATTCATGAAGACCGTTCGTGACGCCTGTGAATTGCAGCCCAACGCACTCTCGATCCGTTTGAGCGACCAGATCGAGCAGCTTGATGAACTGATCGTCGTCGAAGGCGATGGCACGGCTTTCTTTGCGAAAACGCACATCACTCAGGGCATGCAGGATCTGATCTCCGAGGGCCTTGCACGGCTGGCGGGGCTCTCGCCGCAAGCGATCTACCATTTGAAGCAGGCGATGGGTGGCGGAAAGACGCATCTGCTGGTCGCCATTGGCCTGTTGGCCAAGCATCCCAACCTGCGCAAGAAATACTGTGGCGGGACGCGGTACGCCACTGCCTTCGAAACGGCGGCTGTCGCCGCATTCAACGGACGGAACAACCCGGACCACTTCTTCTGGGGCGAGATCGCCAATCAACTGGGCAAAGGCGACCAGTTCCGAGCCTTCTGGACCGGCGGACCGAAAGCGCCCGACGAAAAGGACTGGCTGAAGCTGTTCGAGGGCGACCAACCGATCCTGATCCTGCTGGACGAAATGCCGCCTTATTTTCACTACCTGGACACGCAGAAAGTCGGCAACGGCACCGTCGCCGACATTGCGACTCGTGCATTTGCCAATCTGTTGACGGCGGCCGCGAAGAAGAAGAACGTGTGCGTGGTCGTCTCCGATCTGGCCGCTTCGTACGATACCGGCACCAAGCTGATCAACCGAGCGTTGGAAGATGCTCGCGCCGAATTGGGACGGCAGGAACGGAACATCACGCCGGTGGACTTGGCCGCCAACGAAATCTACGAGATTCTCCGCAAACGGCTGTTTACGCGGATTCCGGATCGAGCCGAGATCGAAGATATCGCCGAGGCGTTTGGCCGCAAACTGGAAGATGCCGCCAAGTCGAAGACCGCCAGCCGGGGCGCCGAAGCGATCGCCGACGAAATCACCGCCACCTACCCCTTCCATCCTCGGCTGAAAAACGTCGTCGCTTTGTTCAAGGAAAACGAGCATTTCAAGCAGACGCGCGGCTTGATCGAATTGGTTTCCCGGTTGCTCAAGTCGGCATGGGAGCGGCAGGCCAACGACGTCTTCCTGATCGGCCCGCAGCACTTCGACCTTTCGATCCCCGAAGTCCGCGACAAATTGACCGAGATTTCCGGCATGAGGGACGTCATCGCCAAGGATCTCTGGGATGCCCAATCGTCGGCTCACGCCCAGATCATCGACCTGCAGACCGGCCAGGAGGCCGCCACGCAGGTCGGCTCGCTGCTGCTGACCGCCAGCCTGTCCACCGCCGTCAACGCCGTCCGAGGCCTGACTCGCGAAGAGATGGTCGAGTGCCTGGCCTCGCCGCTGCGCGAACCATCACGTTCGGTGTGCGCGGTTCTCGTCTGCTCTTGCAAACGACGGAGTTCCGCGACCATGGCTACTGAGAAGACAAGTTGCCCATCCAGCCCTTGTTGACGCGTTCGATTAAGGAGTTCCGAAAAGAAGTGACGACGCCACGATGGATTGCTTGGCGGGAGGCAAGGTCGAATGCGTGATAGGACAACGAGGCAGCGGAGATCCTGACCCTTTGAACTATCTTTAGTGGATTGGGGGTTTCAGCAGATTCGCGGTCAATGTCGAATACATACACGGTTGCTCTTTCGCGCTGCTCAAGGTTCGCCGCCATCTCACCCTCTGCTCGCAACTCAACACACTCGGAATCATCGCCCGTCTCTGTTAGCCGCGGTTGCCCCAGGTGTCGCAACCAGCTATCCCAAACGGGAACGGGCAGGACGATCGCGAAACCTGAACATTGCGGAGCCCTTGCCAGCTCGATCTTAAAAATCATCTGATAAATAGTTCGCTTGAAGATGTTGGCCTTGTTTGGCCCTTCGACGCCTGTACCGCAGATCTCGACCAACG